>JASJKW010000323.1:0-4579 GCA_037621305.1 Pseudomonas sp. | reverse complement strand
GCACGTGGTGTCGACGGCGTCGAGGTGACCGTCAAGAGCGTACCGGAAACCATGAATGCAGAGGCCTTTGCCGCAGCGGGTGGCAAGACACATCAGCAAGCGCCGGAAGCCAGTCCGGCCGAGCTGGCTGACTATGATGCGATCATCGTCGGCACACCAACCCGCTTCGGCAACATGACAGGTCAGATGCGCAATTTCTTCGACCAGACCGGCGGCCTCTGGGTCAAGGGTGCCCTGGCAGGAAAGGTGGCCAGCGTATTCACTTCCACCGGCACGGGTGGCGGTGAGGAGATGACCATCACCTCCACCTGGACCACCCTGGCGCACCACGGCATGATCATAGTGCCTATCGGTTATACCACCCCAGAGCTGTTCGACGTGTCGCAGGTTGGCGGTGGCACACCCTATGGCGCGTCCACCATTGCCGGCGGTGATGGGTCACGCCAGCCGGATGACCGGGAGCTGGCAATTGCACGCCATCAGGGTAAACATGTGGCGCAGATCGCCAGCAAGCTGAGCAGCTGAGTCAGACGGCAGTGAGGGGGAACAACCGGTGGAAATTCGCCGTGGTGTTCTCCCAAAGCTGCTCCAGCGGCTCGTCACGCAGCTCAGCGAGGAAGGCCGCCACTTCACAGACGAACTGCGGCTCGTTGGGCTTGCCACGGTGGGGAACGGGTGCCAGATAAGGTGAGTCGGTCTCGACCAGCAGCCGGTCGGCGGGAATACGCCGCGCCACATCCCGCAGCGCCTCGGCATTGCGGAAGGTGACAATACCCGACAGGGAAATGTAATACCCCATATCCAGCGCTGCGCGCGCCATCTCCCAGTCTTCAGTGAAACAATGCAGTACCCCGGCATTCGCCAGATCCGCCTCACGCAGCATGTCCAGGGTATCCGCCCGTGCCTCACGAGTATGAATGATCACCGGTTTGCCCGTGGTGCTGGCAGCCTGCAGATGGCAGCGGAAAGAGTCCTGCTGTGCCTCGGCCATGTCCGGTTGATAATGATAATCCAGCCCGGTCTCACCGATGGCAGCTACCCGTGGGTGATCGAGCGCCTCCAGCAACCAGGCCAGATCGGTCGGATCGTTACGCGCCAGATCCAGCGGGTGAATGCCCACGCTGCACCATACATCCTCGTATTGCTCGGCCAACTGCTTGACCACGGGGGCGTTGGCCGCATCCACTCCGATACAGAGAAACTTGCCGACGCCGCGCTCGCGTGCGGCGTTCAGGGCGTTATCAAGGGAGCCGTTGTGGGCAGTCAGGTCAAGTCGGTCGAGATGGCAGTGGGAATCTATCAGCATGGTCACATGGTATGGGTCGGGCGGTCGGACTTGAGCGCACCGGCCAGGTAGGTTTCAATTTTGCTGCGGGCCGTATTGTCCTGATCACTGAACTGCACACCGATACCGGCCGCACGGTTACCCTGTGCGCCCCGCGGTGTAATCCAGATCACCTTACCCGCCACCGGAATCTTTTCCGGCTCTTCCATCAGACTGAGCAACATGAACACCTCGTCGCCCAACTGATAGGATTTGTTGGTGGGAATGAACATCCCGCCCTGTTTTACAAAGGGCATATAGGCGGCATACAGCACCGACTTGTCCTTGATCGTCAGCGAAAGAATGCCGTTGCGAGGTCCTGACGCAGCCATATTCATATCCTTATCCTTTTCTGATACTTCGGCACAGGCAGGTTACCGCCTTTCCATCAATTGTTTCCACTGGATCAACAGGGTTTCGATGAACAGCACCCGATTGAGGTTGGCTTTGCCCATGATCATGCCGCGGTGTTCCAATAGCCAGCTTTGCCATGTCAGCAAGGCGGGCATCGACATGTGGCGGGCCATATAGGGCAGTACCTTGGCCATATCGGTATTGATCGGCTCATCAATCGCCCCGGTCTTGAGTCGCAGCAGATCCAGTGTCCAGTCGCAGAACCAGTCCGCCAGCAGCTCCAATGGCAGCGTCGGCCAGCGTTCGGCGAGCCGGGATGCCGACTGCTGATTCTTCAGCAGCTCCTTCACCCCCTCTACCACCTGCTGACGCAGATTGGCAGCGTCCATTTCATGCAGCGTGACGGCGCGCAAGGGCGCGCCCCCTGCCATCAGCAACAAGGCGACATGCTGCTCGGCATCCAGATCCGGCAGGCTCTGGCTCAGCCAGGCCATGGCATCAGTGTGGCTGGGCGTGATCAGCGATTGCACTCGGCAACGGCTGCGAATGGTCGGCAGCAGCCGGCTGGGTTGATCGCTGACCAACAAGAGATAGGTTTCCGCCGAGGGCTCTTCCAATGACTTGAGCAGCGCATTGGCCGCGTTCAGGTTCATGGCTTCGGCCGGATGCAGAATCACTACCTTGCGCCCGCCCTGCTGCGCCGTCTGCCCCATGAAATCCGCCAGCTGGCGAATCACATCGATACGGATGGCCTTGCCCTGCTCTTCCGGCTCCACCACCAGCCGGTCCGGGTGGCTGCCAGCCTGGCGCAATTGGCAACTGCGGCATTGGCCGCAGGCTCGACTGGACTCCGGCTTGAGGCACAACAGATAGGCCGCGAACGCCTCGGCGAATACGCGTTTGCCCACACCGGGCAAACCTGCAAACAGGAACGCATGGGCATGACGGCTACCGGCGGTCAGGGCGTTCCAGACCGGCAGGTGCCAGGGACAGGGCATGATTGCCTGATCAGGCATTGCAGCGCTCCAGCACTTCTTCGATCAAGGGCTGCATGGCCTCGCGTACCGAAGTCAGATCACCGCTGGCATCGATGACCCGATATCGCTGCGGGTCAGCTGCCGCACGCTGCAGATAGGTATTTCTGACGCTTTCAAAGAACGCCTGTTGCTCGCGCTCGAACCGATCCAGCTCACTACGAGCCCGGGCCCGGGCCATACCCAGCTCCACCGGCACATCGAAGATGATCACCAGGTCCGGACGCAGCGCGCCCTGAACCCACTCTTCCAGCGCAGCGATGCGCTGTGGGTCGATCCCGCGACCGCCGCCTTGATAGGCATAGGTTGCATCAGTGAAGCGATCACTGATGACCACTCTGCCCTCGGCCAACGCCGGACGAATCAGGCTATTGAGGTGCTGAGCGCGGGCGGCGAACATCAGCAGCAGCTCGGTATCGGCGTGCATCGGCTCTTCATGCAGACTGAGCAGCACCTCGCGAATCCGTTCGGCCACTGGCGTGCCGCCTGGCTCACGGCTCAGCAACGGCGTACAGCCGCGCTCCGCCAGGGCCTGAGCAAACACCTTGAGATTGGTCGATTTGCCGGCCCCCTCCGGGCCTTCAAAAGTAATGAACAAGCCGCTCATTGCGCCGCCCCGTTGGTTGTTGAGCCCGCCGGTGACGGGCTGGAACGATAGTTGGGTGCCCGCCGCAGAATCTGATAGTGACGGACAGCCTTGTTATGCTGCTGCAGCGTTTCGGAAAACACGTGGGAACCGTCCCCACGGGCCACAAAGAACAGACTCTTGCCGGGCAAAGGATTGACGGCGGCCAGTAACGCCTCTTTGCCTGGCATGGCAATCGGCGTTGGCGGCAAGCCGTCGATGGTGTAGGTGTTGTAAGGCGTAGCCCGGCGCAAATCACTGCGGCGAATATTACCTTGCCAGTTTTCGCCCATACCGTAGATGACGGTCGGATCAGTCTGCAGACGCATGCCCTTTTGCAGGCGACGGGTAAACACACCGGCAATCTCGCCTCTCTCGTGCGGCACCCCTGTCTCCTTCTCGATAATCGAAGCCAGAATAAGAGCCTGGTAGGGACTATCGATGGGCAGCCCTTCCACCCGCTGAGCCCAAGCCTCCTCCAACACCTGCTGCATGCGCTGATAAGCGCGAAGCAGGATGTCACGGTCGCTCATGCCCAGGGTGTACAGATAGGTATCCGGGAAGAACAGCCCTTCGGGATGAGACTCCGGAAGATCAAGCTCTGCCATCACCTGTTTGTTGCTCCAGTCACGCGGCAACGTCTGCTCCAGACGCTCAGCCTGCGCCAACACATCACGGAACTGATTGAAATTCCAGCCTTCAACCAAGGTGATGCTGCGCTGAACCACCTCACCACGCTGCAACACTGCCAACACCTGCTGTACGGTCATCCCCGGTGCAAGGCGGTATTCGCCCACCTGCAGCACCGTTTCCGGCATCTGCCACTGCCAATAGCGGCGCACCCAACTGGAACGCTCGATCACGCCGCGCTGCTCCAGTCCGGCAAAGACCCGCGCGGGTGTGCTGCCGGGAGGCACTTCAAGGGTGTCGGCCACCTCGATCTGCAGCGTCTGATCCAGAGTTGATTGCAGAGTGAAATAACCCCACGCGCCAATACAGATCAATAAAACCACTGTTAAAACAATGAGCTTAGCAATAAACCTTATAAACAACTTCAACTTAAAACCTGCTTTGCCAGGGTTTGGATAACCCGAGTATGCGGCCCTACGGGCCATTGCTTGTCCTCCAGCGCGACCACCGGCCAGACACCGAACACACTGTTGCAACAGAATACTTCCGTGCTGCTCAACAGCTCCTCGTAGCTGATTGCCCGCTGTACCACCACCTCTCCCTGGTCACCCA
>JASJKW010000322.1:0-2769 GCA_037621305.1 Pseudomonas sp. | reverse complement strand
CTTATTCATTGCCCTGGCCTCTGCACGGCTGGGGCGGTTTATGCCGTCTGGAGAAAACCATGGCACACGAAATTGAAAAAATGGCCTACGTTGCGACCCCGCCCTGGCACGGCCTTGGTAGCCAGTTATCCCGTCATCAACCACTGGAGGTCTGGCAGCACGAAGCCGGAATGAACTGGCATATCGAAGAGTCTCCGGTGCGCTTTGTGGCGAACTCGGGATCACACCTTGGCAGCATCCATGCCTTCCCGGAACAGAAAGTGCTGTACCGCTCTGACACCAAGGCACCGCTCTCGGTGGTCTCCCAACGATACAAGGTGGTACAGCCATGGGATGTCTTGGAGTTCTACCGGGATCTTACTGAGCACGCTGGCTTTGAGCTGGAAACCGCTGGCGTGCTCAAGGGCGGTCGCAAGTTCTGGGCACTCGCTCGTACCGGGCACGCGTCTGTGCTCAAGGGTAACGATCAGGTCAATGGTTATGTGCTGCTGGCTACCTCCTGTGATGGAACCTTGGCAACGGTGGCCACACCGACGACGGTACGGGTGGTGTGCAATAACACCTTGGCCATCGCGCTCAACGGCGCGCCCCAGTCGATCCGGGTGCCTCACAGCACCGAGTTCAAGCCCCAGGATGTAAAGCGCCAACTGGGCATTTCGGTATCCCAGTGGGATGACTTTATGTATCGCATGAAAATGTTGTCACAACGCAAGATCAGTTACCCCGACTCCCTGAAGTACTTCCTCAAGGTCATCTGTGATGCTGAGGAGGATGTCGAGGATAGGCGGCAGCTGACCCAGCACCGAGCGCTGGAGAAGGTGCAGGACCTGTATCACGGTGGAGGTCGTGGCTCCCAGCTGGAATCAGCTCAGGATACTGCTTGGGGGCTGCTCTGCGCGGTGACTGAATACGTTGACCATGAGAAGCAAGCGCGTAGCAATGACAACCGCCTGGACTCAGCCTGGTTTGGCCAGGGAGCCACGCTGAAACAAAAGGCGCTGGATCATGCCCTGACATTGGTAGCGTGAACCCCCGCCGTCTCAACCCACTCCTCTTACCCTTACCAACGGCATAAAGCCCGGTCAGCACACCGCTGACCGGGCTTTATGCGTTATGGAGTCATACCATGAAAACTCAGTCGTCCACCTCTCCCGCCTCCAACCGCAAGACCGATCGTGGCGTTTTGCGTCTGGTCAGTACCAAAGATCTCAGCCGTGAGGACTGGCTGGATGTGCGCAAGCGCGGCATTGGCAGTTCTGACTCGTCGGCTGCGATCGGTCTTAATCCTTACAAGTCGCCGCTGGAACTATGGCTGGAAAAGACCAACCGTGATCAACACCTGGCCAAGCCGAATCCGGATGATGATACCGCCCCCGTGTTCTGGGGCGTGGTACTGGAGCCGATCGTTGCCTCTCAATACCAACGGCGATCCGGTAACAAAGTACGCAAGGTCAACGCCGTGCTTCAGCATCCTGAAAATCCATGGATGCTGGCCAACATCGACCGGGAGGTAACAGGCAGTCCGGATGTGCAGATCCTCGAATGCAAAACGGCCGGGCTCAACGGAGCCAAGCTCTGGCGTGAGGGCGTGCCCAAATACGTTGAGGTACAGGTAATGCATCAGCTGGCGGTGACCGGTAAACAGGCAGCCGATGTGGCCGTTCTGCTGGGTGGGCAGCAGCTTGAGATGTACCGCATCGAGCGGGATGAACTATTGATCAAGCATCTGATCGAGCTGGAACGCCAATTCTGGCATTACGTGGAGACCGATACACCACCGCCCGCCGATGGTTCTGACTCCGCCGAACGAGCCCTGCGCCTGCTGTACCCCGAGGATGATGGCGTAGAGCTGGACTTCAGCCAGGATCAGGCACTGAACGAAGCCTTCTTTAATCTGAAGCAAGTGCGTCACACCCAGGCAGAGCTCAACCAGCGTGAAGGCGAGCTCAAACAGATACTGCAACAAGCCATCGGCACAGCCAGCAAGGCGGAGTTTGCCGATGGCAGTATCAGCTGGAAGAAGTCCAGGGACTCCGTAGCCATCGATACCGCGACTCTCTTCGCAGATAACCCTGAATTGAAATCCCGCTATCAGATCAGCAAACCGGGGAGCAGACGCTTTCTCATCAGCTGACCTTCGCTATCACCAACTCAACTTCCCAAGCCGACCGCCTGCGCCGTCGGCTTTTTTGTGTCTCTACATCAGGAGTAGTCCCATGATCAAAGGTCTAGTCATTACCCCACCTGCGCTGGGGCGGATATCCATTGGCAGAGTCGTCGAAAAGAACCGCAAACGTCTGCCAGAAAAGGACGACCAGTTCACCATCACTTCCCAGGTTCAAACCCGCGACGGCTGGGTGCCCCACCCTTTGGATGAACAGCTACGCCAGGAGCAAGGCGGCAAGATACGCAGCATCCCAGTACGCCTGCTGTTCAACGATCCAGCATTGAACTTCCGGGCCGAATACACCTTGTTTGATCGTAATAATGGACGCCCTCTATGCGTGGGCAATGGCGAGACGTGCAAGCGGTCGACCACCGAAGGAATTCAGTCTTTCCCCTGCCCTTCACCGGATGGCTGCCCACTGGCGCAAGGCGGTAACTGCAAGCCCTACGGACGACTGAATGTGGGGCTTAGCGAGGACGATCCGCTTGGCAGCTTCGTGTTCAGAACCACGGGTTACAACAGCATCCGCACCCTCACCGCCAGGCTCAGCTACCTGCAGGCGTTATCCGGTGACCGGCTGGCCTGCCTGCCGCTGGAACTGC
>JASJKW010000321.1:0-5473 GCA_037621305.1 Pseudomonas sp. | reverse complement strand
AACCAGCAACCAGCAACCAGCAACCAGCAACCAGCAACCAGCAACCAGCAACCAGCAACCAGCAATTAGCTTAAATTCCGCGATTATTGTCACGGGGCTTAGCAAGCGAACGCTGTGGCGGAGGCTGGATGACGGTCAGATTACCCGTCAGGAAAATGATGCACGGGGGCGAGCCATGCTCACTCTCACTGATCTCCTCCCCATGCTCTGCGTTCAGATCGACCCTGAGGATCACGAACTGGTCGTGCAGGCGGATGCGGGTGATGCCGACGCGCAGAATGATTTGGCCCAACTGTTCCTGGAGAGTGATCGGCCCGAAATTGCCTTGCACTGGCTGCAAGTAGCCGCTGATCAAGGTCACGCAGACGCCATGCACAATGTTGCTACCATGCACATCAAGGGGCTGGGTGTGCCAAAAGATGAGACGGTCGGTTTGATGTGGCTGGCCAAAGCCGCCACACACGGCCATCCTATCGCCAAACAGCAGGTCGCTGCTTTGCAGTCACGCAAGCAGCCTGAATAGAGCGACAGGCTGTAACAGAACAAAAAAGCCCGGCAGATTTCTCTGGCCGGGCTTTTCTGATTGCAGCGGGTATTACAGGCCGTAGTTGGCTTTGTACTCGCGGCGGCGGCGATGCAGAACCGGCTCGGTGTAACCGTTCGGCTGTTTGACGCCTTCGAGGATCAGTTCCAGCGAGGCCTGGAAGGCGACGCTGTCATCGAAGTTCGGCGCCATATTGCGGTATTCCGCGTCGTTGGCGTTCTGGCGGTCGACCACAGCAGCCATGCGCTGCATGCTTTCGACTACCTGTGCCTCGGTGATTATGCCGTGGCGCAGCCAGTTGGCCAGCAGCTGGCTGGAGATGCGCAGGGTGGCGCGGTCTTCCATCAGGCCGATGTCGTTGATGTCCAGTACCTTGGAGCAGCCTACGCCCTGGTCGATCCAGCGCACGACGTAGCCGAGGATGCCCTGAACGTTGTTGTCGATCTCGTTCTTCTTCTCTTCATCGCTCCAGCTGGTGTCCTTAGCCAGAGGAATGGTCAGAATGTCATCCACCGAGGCGAAGGTGCGCTTGGCCAGTTCCTGCTGCCGCTCGAATACGTTGACCTTGTGGTAGTGCAGTGCATGCAGGGTGGCGGCGGTCGGTGATGGAACCCAGGCGGTATTGGCGCCGGCCATCGGGTGACCGATCTTCTGTTCCAGCATGTCGGCCATCAGGTCAGGCATGGCCCACATGCCTTTGCCGATCTGGGCGCGACCGGACAGACCGCAATTCAGGCCGTGGTCAACGTTCCAGTTCTCGTAGGCGCCGATCCACTTCTCGGCTTTCATGGCAGCCTTGCGTACCACCGGGCCGGCTTCCATGGAAGTATGGATTTCATCGCCGGTACGGTCGAGGAAACCGGTGTTGATGAACACCACGCGCTCACTGGCAGCCTTGATGCAGGCTTTGAGGTTGACAGTGGTGCGACGCTCTTCATCCATGATGCCGACTTTCAGCGTATTGCGCTCAACGCCGAGCAGATCTTCCACGCGGTTGAACAGCTCGTTGGCGAAGGCGACTTCTTCGGGGCCGTGCATCTTCGGCTTGACGATGTACATCGAGCCGGTGCGGCTGTTGGCGCGGCTGCTGTTGCCCTTGAGGTTGTGCAGGGCGCAGAGGGCGGTGAACACGCAGTCCAGAATACCTTCGGGCGCTTCGAAGCCGTCCTTGTCGATGATCGCGTCATTGGTCATCAGATGGCCAACGTTGCGGATGAACAGCATGGAGCGACCGTGCAGGGTCAGCTCGCTGCCATCGGCGCGGATGTAGACGCGATCCGGGTTCATGGTGCGAGTAAAGGTCTTGCCGTCTTTGGTCACCTGCTCGGCCAGATCGCCTTTCATCAGGCCCAGCCAGCTGCGATAGACGATGGTCTTGTCTTCGGCATCGACGGCAGCGGTGGAGTCTTCGCAGTCCATGATGGTGGTGATGGCCGCTTCCATCAACACGTCCTTGACCCCTGCAGCATCGGTCTGGCCGATGGCGCTGGTCGGATCGATCTGGATTTCGAAGTGCATGCCATTGTTCTTCAGCAGCACGGCCTGCGGCGCGGCGGCATCGCCCTGGAAGGCAATGAACTTGTCGGCTTGCTGGAGGCCGGTCTCGCTGCCGTCTTTCAAGGATACGATCAATTGACCGTTCTTGATGGCATAGGCGGTGGCGTCCACGTGGGAACCTTTGGCCAGCGGAGCTGCCTCATCAAGGAATGCACGGGCGAAGGCAATAACCTTGTCGCCGCGAACCTTGTTGTAGCCTTTGCCTTTCTCGGCGCCGCCTGCTTCGCTGATGGCATCGGTACCGTAGAGGGCGTCATACAGGGAACCCCAGCGAGCGTTGGCGGCGTTGATGGCGAAGCGGGCGTTCATGATCGGCACCACCAGTTGCGGGCCGGCCATGGTGGCGATTTCTTCGTCGACATTTTCAGTGGTAATGCTGAAGTCGGCCGGTTCTGGTAGAAGGTAGCCGATTTCCTGGAGGAATTTCTTATAGGCAGCTGCATCATGAGCCTGACCAGCGTGTTCCCGGTGCCAGCCATCAATGCTGGCCTGCAGATCGTCACGTTTGGCCAGCAGGGCGCGGTTTTTTGGGGCAAGATCATGAATCAGCGTATCCACGCCGGCCCAGAAAGCGTTGGCTTCCACTCCGGTACCGGGAATGGCTTGTTCATTGATGAAGTCGAAAAGAACCTTGGCAACCTGAAGGTTACCGACTTGGACGCGTTCAGTCATGAAAACCCCTCACTCTACTGAGATACTGCGCCTGGGCGCATAAGGACGTGGCATTTGGAGACGCAGCATGTTACACGATGATCGTTTGCAAAGCATGTTCAAAACATGGAATTGTGTCGGTATCAGACTAAAGCGGCCGACAATTCCCCGTCAGCTGCCCCCTGGAAGAACTCCAATGGATCAAGCGTTTCTGAATACCCTTGTCGAGCAGTTGCCCGAGCTTGAGCCGGGTCAGCCTTTCAATCCGGCAGCTCGACAGTACGCGGCTTATTACGGTATCGATTTCAGTAAAGAGGTGGATCAACATCTGGGGCGTATCAGCGTAGATGGGTTTGACCTTGCCGTGCAGGTCTGGCGGCCTGTGGCGCCGCGCGGCACGCTGGTGCTGCTGCATGGCTATTACGATCACATGGGCTTGTATCAGCACCTTATCCGCTGGGCGCTCAAGCAGCGTTTGGCGGTGTTGGCATTCGATCTGCCGGGGCATGGGTTGTCCAGCGGAGAGCGGGCGAGTATCGATTGCTTCCTGCGTTACCAGCAGGTGCTTGATGGCGTAATTGAGCAGGGTCGGTTGTGGAAGCTGCCGGCACCCTGGCATTTTCTCGGGCAGAGCACCGGCGGGGCGATTCTGATTGATCGGCTGTTGCATGGCCCCATGCCCGAGCAGGCGGGGCAGACCATACTGATGGCGCCGCTGGTACGTCCACGCCAGTGGGGAGTATCCCAATTCAGTCTGAAGCTGCTCGGTGGCTTCATTCAGCAGCTGGGGCGCCGTTTTACCGATAATTCCACCGATCTCGATTTTCTCGAATTCATTCGCCAGCATGATCCGCTGCAGGCGCAGGTGCTGCCTGTGGCCTGGGTTCAGGCATTGGATAAGTGGATTCCGCGTATCGAAACGGCCGTGCCGGCGGCGCATCGCCCCCTTATTGTGCAAGGGCAGGCCGATGGGACGGTGGATTGGCAACACAATATCAAGGTACTGCAGGACAAGTTCGATGCCCCCGAGCTGTTCTATCTGCCCCAGGCACGCCATCATCTGGCCAATGAAAAAGCCAAGTTGCGTGGGCAATATCTCGATTGGCTGGGCGATCGGCTGGGGTACTGAAGCCGGATCGCCCTTGCCCGGGGCGCTTCAGGGGTTCAGTGCATCGCGCACGGCCTGTTCAGTCGCGCGGTAAAACGCCTGACCGCCGGAAGACTCGCTCCACTCGGCAAAGCGAGTCAATTCATCATCATCCAGATCCCGATAGATATGCGCCAGCGTGTCCGGCAGATTCGGACGCATCTGTTCGCGCAGGCGATCGCGACCGCCGGTGCCCGCTTGTTGCGGAATTTTCATCAGTCCACCGAGCAGATCATTGGCGCTCTGGGCCGCCAGTCCGGTCAGTGCCGTAGAGACGTCCACGCCTATCTCCAGGGCCGGTAACCGTGCCGCCAGTCGCTCTATGACTGCCCGGCGTGCGGGGCTCAGCTGCTGTGCTGGCAGCCCCCGCTGCATGGCCGAGACGGATGCCGGCGAACTGGCTTGCGTTTCAGCGGCAACTACCTGTTTCCCCAGTGGACTATTGAAAATGGTCAGAGCCTGTTGGATCTCCGCGGGTTCAAGTGCCAGGGCCAGGCGCGCCTGAGCACGGTCGTGCATGCCCTGCGGAGCAAACCGCTGGCTGCTGTTGCGCAGCAGGGCTTGCTGCACAGCTGGCGGCAGCTGTTGGGTATAGCGTTGTTGGGCACTCTGCAGTGCGCTCTGGAAATGCTGTTGATGTTGATCCATGCCGGAGCGCTGATACAGCTCGGCCGGGCTGGCGCTGGCGTACAGGCTGCATAGCAGCAGGGCGACGAAAATGAACCACAGAGAGTGCAGGGAGAGCGAACGCATGGAGCCTCGCAATTATCGGATCAGGGGGAGTGTCATGAGGGAGGCGGGCCGTTTACACTGTACGGCGCCCGGAATCCTGGGTCTTGTCCGCCGCGCCACCTCCGTGGCACGGCGCTGCTATCCTGATTTGAGTATGAATACGATGCCCGAGTTCCCTGCTGCTGCGACAGACCGTCTGGTCTGTGTGGCTGACAGCCTGGCTGTGCATGGCTGGTCGATAACCGAGAGTGCGCTGCCCGATGAGCTGCTCGGTGAACTGGAGCGCGATTGTCGTTCGCTCTGGGTCAGTGATGCCTTGAAACCCGCTGCAGTGGGGCGGGCCGGCGAGCAGGTGGTGGTGCCGGATATTCGTGGTGACCATATTCGCTGGCTGGATGATTGCCCGGCCAATGAGGCCACTGCAGCCTACCTGGCAGCCATGGAAAAACTGCGCCACACCCTGAATCGGACGTTATTTCTCGGGCTGGACAGTTTCGAAACCCATTACGCACTCTATCCGCCCGGCGCTGGTTATCAGCGTCATGTGGACAGATTCAAGGACAACCCGTTACGCACTGTCTCGGTGGTGCTGTATCTGAACAGTCAATGGCAGCCGGGTGATGGTGGCGAGTTGCGGCTGTATCTGCCGGATGGGGTGAAGGATGTGCCACCGCGGGCGGGAACCCTTGCGGTCTTCATGAGCGCCAGCCTGCCCCACGAAGTGCTCCAGGCACAGCGTGATAGGGCCAGTCTGGTGGGCTGGTTCCGACGCCGACCAGACAACCCCTTGATGCGTTGATCATGCAGAAGATACTGGTCAGCAGTTGCCTGTTGGGCCGACC
>JASJKW010000320.1:0-9625 GCA_037621305.1 Pseudomonas sp. | reverse complement strand
GAGAACATTCAGCGTGAAGATCTCAATCCGATTGAAGAAGCCATCGCTCTGCAGCGTCTGCAGCAGGAGTTCGAGCTGACTCAGCAGCAAGTGGCTGATGCCGTGGGCAAATCCCGGGTGACCATCACCAACCTGCTGCGTCTGATGTCGCTGCATGACGAGGTCAAGCTGTTGCTTGAGCGCGGCGATATCGAGATGGGCCATGCCCGGGCGCTGCTCGGCCTGCCGGCGGATCAGCAGATTGAAGCCGCAAGACAGGTGGTTGCACGGGGCTTGACCGTACGCCAGACCGAAGCACTGGTACGTCAATGGCTCAACCCGCGTCCGGATGCCGGAAGTCAGCGCAGTAATCCGGATATAGACAGATTGCAGCAGGATCTTGCCGAACGCATTGGCGCCGAAGTGAAAATACAACATGGTGCCAAGGGTAAGGGCCGTTTGGTCATCAGCTACAACTCGTTGGACGAACTTGACGGCGTTCTCATGCACATTAAGTAACAACTGCGACATTCCGGCGCGCTTCGGAAACCACCACTTGCAGTTGAATCGCCCGGATAATGCACATATACTCCACGCGCTATTTTGGCTAGTCGAAACAACTGGCCAAGGCAGTGAAAATACGCGGTTGAAGCTGCGAGGTCTCATCGAGAAGGTCGGAAATGGACGCAAGAACGCCCAACAAATCCCCCCTTTATCGGACGCCTGCCTTCCCGGTACTTTTACTGCAGCTGATAACGACGCTGGTAGTGGCAATAACCCTGTGGTTTTTCCGGGGTTGGATAGCCGGCTACTCAGGTCTGTTGGGCGGATTGGTCGCTTTTCTACCCAACAGCTATTTCGCCTTTCGGGTGTACCGCTACAGCGGAGCCCGTTCGGCCCGCGCCATCGTCGGAGAACTGTACTCCGGTGAGGCAGGCAAACTGATACTGACAGCTGTACTGTTCATAGCAGTCTGGCTTGGAGTGAAACCGCTGGAGGTCGCCGCTGTATTTGTCGGCTATCTGGTGGTGCTGGCTGTGGGGGCCAGCGCACTTCTGATCGTCAAAAGCTTTCCAAAGCATTAGTTTCTGAGGCAAATATGGCAGACACATCAGCTGAATACATTCAGCATCATTTGCAGAACCTGACCTTCGGTAAGCTACCGGCAGGTTATGAGCGGGCTGACGGCAGCATCGTCAACGAAAGCACCTGGACAATGGCCAAGACCGGTAGCGAAGCCGCCGACATGGGCTTCATGGCATTCCATGTTGATACCCTGGGCTGGTCTATCTTCATGGGGCTGATCTTCATCGGTCTGTTCCGCTATGTTGCCACCCGCGCAACAGTGGACACCCCTGGTGGTCTGCAGAACTTCGTTGAAATCGTCATGGAGTTCATCCAGGGCATCGTCAAGGATACCTTCCATGGCCGCAATCCGCTGATCGCGCCCCTGGCTCTGACCATTTTTGTCTGGGTGTTCCTGATGAACTCCCTGAAGTGGATTCCGGTGGACTACATCCCCGGCTTGGGCATGGCGCTGGGCCTGGATTACTTCAAGATCGTGCCCACGACTGATCCCAACGCGACCTTCGGCATGTCCATCGCCGTCTTTGCGCTGATCATCTACTACAGCTTCAAGATCAAGGGTGTGGGTGGTTTCACCAAGGAACTGACGCTGACGCCGTTCAACCACTGGTCGCTGATTCCTTTCAACCTGTTTCTTGAGGTTCTCGGCTTGCTGACCAAGCCGCTGAGCCTGGCACTGCGTCTGTTCGGCAATATGTACGCCGGTGAAGTGGTGTTCATCCTGATTGCACTGCTGCCTTTCTACGTACAATGGACGCTGAACGTGCCGTGGGCAATTTTCCACATTCTGGTCATTCCGCTGCAGGCCTTCATCTTCATGGTGTTGACTGTGGTGTATCTGAGTGCTGCTCATGAGGATCATCACTAAGCAGCCGGAACCTTGTTCAACCAACGATAAACTTGAACGTCAACTTTGAACTCTAGGAGTATTTATGGAACTCGTTATCATCGCTGCCTCTATCATGATCGGTCTGGGCGCTCTGGGTACCGGCATCGGCTTCGCCATCCTCGGTGGCAAGCTGCTGGAATCCACTGCACGTCAGCCTGAGCTGGGCCCACAGCTGCAAACCAAGACTTTCCTGATGGCTGGTCTGCTCGACGCCGTTCCGATGATCGGTGTTGGTATCGCGATGTACCTGATCTTCGTTGTTGCACCTGGTGTTGCTGGTTAATTTTGACTGGTAACGATGAACGGCAGGGCGCAGGTCCTGCCGTATCAATGTTATCCCCAGGACTCAACGAAATAGCACGAGGTAAATCGCTGTGAATATTAATCTGACGCTGTTCGGTCAAACGATTGCCTTCGCTATTTTTGTCTGGTTTACCATGAAGTTCGTATGGCCGCCGATTACTCACGCCATGCAGGAACGCCAGAAAAAAATCGCCGAAGGCCTGGATGCGGCTGGCCGCGCCCAGCGCGACTTGGGCCTTGCCCAGGAAAAAGCTTCCCAGACCCTGCGTGAGACCAAGGAACAGTCTGCCCAGATCATCGAGCAGGCGAACAAAAGTGCCACCCTCATTGTCGAGGAAGCCCGCGAGCAGGCACGTTCCGAAGGTGATCGTCTGATTGCAGCTGCCAAGGCTGAAATCGAGCAGGAAGTAAACCGCGCCAAGGATCAACTTCGCGCCCAGGTTGCCGTACTGGCCATCAAGGGTGCTGAGCAGGTTCTGGAGTCCGAAGTGGATTCCGCGGCCCACAGTGAGCTGGTCAACAAACTGGCCTCACAACTCTCAGAGAGGCGAGCATGGCTACTATCACTACGCTAGCTCGGCCTTACGCAAAAGCGGCTTTCGAGTTTGCTTCCTCTGCCAATTCGCTGGATGCCTGGTCAGGCATGTTGGCATTGGCAGCAGCGGCAGTCTCCGATCCGGCTTTTGCACAGAGGCTACGTAACCCTGGCTTGACCTGGGAGCGCAAGGCCGACGACCTGCTCATGGTGTGTGACGGTCAGGTCGACCAGGCGTTCGGCAATTTTGTCCGGACCCTGGCTGACAATGATCGTCTGTCCCTGATCCCAGTAGTCGCCGAGCTCTTTGAGCAATACAAGGCGGAACACGATCGCAGCATCACAGTAGAGGTGGAATCCGCCTTCGAACTGACTGACGATCAACAGAAAACGCTGGCAACCGCTTTAACCAAGCGGTTAGACCGCACAGTAACTCCTCATGTGACCATCAACCCGGCCCTTATTGGCGGTGTGTTGATTCGTGCGGGTGACCTGGTCATCGACGGTTCGGTCCGCGGCAAGCTTGCAAAGCTGGCCGAGGCGTTGAAATCCTGATTTGAGGGACATGGCATGCAGCAACTGAATCCTTCCGAAATTAGCGAAATTATCAAGCAGCGCATCGAGAAGCTCGATGTGAACTCACAGGCTCGCAATGTCGGTACTATCGTCAGCGTATCTGACGGTATCGTTCGCATTCACGGTCTGGCTGACGTGATGTACGGGGAAATGATCGAATTCCCCGATGGTGTTTACGGTATGGCACTGAACCTGGAGCAAGACTCCGTTGGTGCCGTTATTCTGGGTAACTACCTGACCCTGGCTGAAGGCATGGAGGCCAAGTGCACCGGCCGCATCCTGGAAGTGCCGGTGGGTCCGGAACTGCTGGGTCGCGTAGTCGACGCACTGGGTAACCCGATTGACGGCAAAGGTCCAATCAATGCCAAGCTGACTGACGCCGTTGAGAAAGTGGCGCCGGGCGTGATCTGGCGTAAGTCGGTCGACCAACCGGTGCAAACCGGTTACAAGGCCGTCGACGCGATGATTCCGATTGGTCGCGGTCAGCGTGAGCTGATCATTGGTGACCGTCAGATCGGTAAGACCGCTCTGGCTGTTGACGCGATCATCAACCAGCGTGACAGCGGCATCAAATGTGTTTACGTGGCCATTGGTCAGAAGCAGTCGACCATTGCCAACGTAGTGCGCAAGCTGGAAGAGCACGGTGCTCTGGCCAACACCATCGTCGTAGCCGCTTCGGCGTCCGAATCTGCCGCGTTGCAGTATCTGGCTCCTTACGCTGGTTGCACCATGGGCGAGTACTTCCGTGACCGTGGCGAAGATGCGCTGATCGTTTATGACGATCTGTCCAAGCAGGCAGTGGCTTATCGTCAGATTTCCCTGCTGCTGCGTCGTCCGCCGGGCCGTGAAGCTTATCCCGGTGATGTGTTCTATCTCCACAGCCGTCTGCTGGAACGCGCTTCGCGCATCTCCGAAGAAGCTGTCGAGAAGTTCACCAACGGTGAAGTGAAAGGTCGCACTGGTTCCTTGACCGCACTGCCGATCATCGAAACCCAGGCTGGTGACGTGTCCGCATTCGTTCCGACCAACGTGATCTCGATCACCGATGGTCAGATCTTCCTCGAATCCGACATGTTCAACTCGGGTATCCGCCCTGCGGTCAACGCCGGTGTATCGGTGTCCCGTGTAGGTGGTTCGGCACAGACCAAAATCATCAAGAAACTGTCCGGTGGTATTCGTACTGCACTGGCTCAGTACCGTGAACTGGCGGCTTTCGCCCAGTTCGCATCGGATCTGGATGAAGCTACTCGCAAGCAGCTGGAGCACGGTCAGCGCGTTACCGAACTGATGAAGCAGGATCAGTATGCGCCCATGTCGGTTGGCGAAATGGCAATCAGCCTGTACGCCGCCGAGAAAGGCTTCCTGACCGACGTTGCGATCAACAAGGTCGGTGCGTTCGAGAAGGCCATGCTCGCCTGGTTCAAGCGTGAGCAGTCTGCTCTGCTGTCCCGGATCAACGAGAAGGGCGACTACAACGACGAGATCGAAGCCGGTATCAAGTCTGGCATCGAGAACTTCAAGGCGACCCAAAGCTGGTAAGCCGAGGGCGGGACAGGGCTATGCCCCGTCCCGCTTCGTGCGATACGGCCACGGGCTAACCTGAAAGGTGTGACATGGCAGGCGCAAAAGAGATACGCGGTAAAATTTCGAGTATCAAGAGTACTCAGAAGATCACCAGCGCCATGGAAAAGGTGGCGGTCAGCAAGATGCGCAAGGCACAAGCGCGCATGGCTACCGGTCGCCCCTACGCTGAGCGGATTCGTCAGGTCATTGGCCATCTGGCCAATGCCAACCCCGAATATCGCCACCCCTTCATGCAAGAGCGTGAAGTAAAACGGGTTGGTTATATTGTGGTCAGCACGGATCGTGGTCTTTGCGGTGGCTTGAACACCAACCTGTTCAAGGCACTGGTTACAAACATGAAAGAGTGGCGTGACCGTAACGTCGAAACCGAGCTGTGCGTGATTGGCAGCAAGGGAGCTGCGTTTTTCCGCAGCTACGGTGGCAACGTTGTCGCGGCAATCAGCAATCTGGGTGAACAGCCGGCATTGAACGACCTGATCGGCAGCGTCAAGGTAATGCTTGATGGCTACCACGAAGGTCGCATCGATCGCCTGTATCTGGTTTCCAACGAGTTCGTCAACACCATGGTGCAGAAGCCCAAGGTGGAGCAACTGATCCCGCTGGTTCCGTCGGACACGGCAGAACTGCAGGAGCGTTGGGACTTCGTATACGAGCCGGATGCCCAGGCATTGCTGGATGGCCTGTTGAAGCGGTATATCGAATCACAGGTTTATCAGGCTGTCGTCGAGAACAGTGCCAGTGAGCAGGCGGCACGGATGATCGCGATGAAGAATGCGACTGACAATGCGGGCGATATCATCGATGACCTGCAGCTGATCTACAACAAGGCACGTCAGGCCGCGATCACCCAGGAAATTTCGGAAATCGTCGGCGGCGCCGCGGCGGTCTGATCAAGACCCCGGCCAGACGAAACGGTTTCATACCACTTAGAGGAACCAACAATGAGTAGCGGACGTATCGTTCAAATCATCGGTGCCGTCATCGACGTGGAATTTCCGCGCGATCAGGTGCCGCGAGTCTATGACGCACTGAAAGTCAGCGGCGCGGAAACCACCCTGGAAGTCCAGCAGCAGCTGGGTGACGGCGTTGTCCGTACCATCGCCATGGGCTCCACTGAAGGCCTCAAGCGTGGCCTCGACGTCAACAACACCGGCAAGGCTATCTCCGTACCGGTTGGCGTGGGCACACTGGGTCGCATCATGAACGTTCTGGGCGAGCCGATCGACGAAGCCGGCCCGGTTGAGCATGACGAACTGTGGGGTATCCACCGTCCGGCGCCGAGCTATGCCGAACAGGCTGGCGGCACGGATCTGCTGGAAACCGGTATCAAGGTTATCGACCTGGTCTGCCCGTTCACCAAAGGCGGCAAGGTTGGTCTGTTCGGCGGCGCCGGTGTCGGCAAGACCGTGAACATGATGGAGCTGATCAACAACATCGCCAAGGCGCACAGCGGTCTGTCCGTATTCGCCGGTGTTGGTGAGCGTACTCGTGAAGGTAACGACTTCTATCACGAGATGAAGGACTCCAACGTTCTGGACAAGGTTGCGATGGTGTACGGTCAGATGAACGAGCCGCCGGGTAACCGTCTGCGCGTGGCCCTGACCGGTCTGACCATGGCCGAGAAATTCCGTGAGGAAGGCAAGGACGTACTGTTGTTCATCGACAACATCTACCGTTACACCCTGGCCGGTACAGAAGTATCCGCTCTGCTGGGTCGTATGCCATCTGCGGTAGGTTATCAGCCGACGCTGGCTGAAGAGATGGGTGTTCTGCAGGAACGTATCACCTCCACCAAGACCGGTTCCATCACGTCCATCCAGGCGGTATACGTACCTGCGGATGACTTGACTGACCCGTCGCCTGCCACCACCTTTGCTCACCTTGACGCGACTGTGGTACTGAGCCGTGACATCGCTTCCCTGGGTATCTACCCTGCGGTTGACCCGTTGGACTCCACCAGCCGTTCGCTGGATCCGCTGGTGATCGGTCAGGAGCACTACGATGTGACCCGCGGTGTTCAGTATGTTCTGCAGCGCTACAAAGAGCTGAAAGACATCATCGCGATTCTCGGTATGGACGAACTGTCCGAGGAAGACAAGCAACTGGTAGCCCGCGCTCGTAAGATCCAGCGCTTCCTGTCGCAGCCCTTCCACGTGGCCGAAGTCTTCACCGGTGCGCCTGGCAAGTATGTTTCCCTGAAAGAAACCATCCGTGGCTTCCAGGGCATTCTGAACGGTGATTACGATCACATGCCAGAGCAGGCGTTCTACATGGTTGGCACCATCGACGAAGCCATCGAGAAAGCGAAGAACATGTAATGGGCCGCGCCCGCGCAAGCGGGCGCAGAACCGAGGCAACTCAAATGGCTATGACAGTGCATTGCGATATCGTAAGCGCGGAAGAAGAGCTGTTTTCCGGCCTGGTCGAGATGGTCATTGCGCACGGCAATATGGGTGATCTGGGTATTCTGCCCGGTCACACGCCGCTGCTGACTGACCTCAAGCCAGGCCCGGTTCGGGTGATCAAACAGGACAAGAGCGAGGAGGTGTTCTACATCTCCGGCGGATTCCTGGAAGTTCAGCCGAGCATGGTCAAGATCCTCGCCGACACAGCGCTCCGTGCCGGTGATATTGACGAAGCAGCTGCAGCAGATGCAAAGAAGGCCGCAGAAAAGGCACTCAACGAGAAGGGTGCCGAATTCGACTACGGCGCGGCATCCGCCCGCCTCGCCGAAGCTGCAGCCCAATTGCGTACTGTGCAGGAACTGCGCAAGAAATACGGTGGATCGGCGATCAATCGCTGAGTTCATCCATAAAAAGGCAGCCTTGGCTGCCTTTTTTTATTGCTGCCCATTTTTCCGGGAACCTCAGGCAGACTCAGAATATTCATATGTCTGCAGTGAACGCCAACGTCATCCCGGTAGTCTGAACCCAGGTAGCTAGCGGACAGCTTGCAGCAGACGCTTTCCAGCTTCTATCATCCAAACCTCGTCAACTTTCCAGGATCCGACTTTCATGAATCTGCACGTTGTCATTCTTGCTGCTGGGCAAGGCACCCGCATGCGTTCGTCTCTCCCCAAAGTGCTGCACCCGGTAGCGGGCAAGCCCATGCTGGAGCATGTTATCGACAGTGCGCGGGCGTTGCTTCCCGCAGGCATACATGTGGTCATAGGGCATGGCGCGCAGTTGGTGCGCGATACCCTGGAAAGCGATGATCTCAACTGGGTGCAACAGACCGAACAGCTGGGTACCGGCCACGCGGTGGCGCAGGCGCTGCCGCATATCAGTGATGCCGATCAGATCCTGGTGTTGTACGGCGACGTCCCGCTGATCCGCGTCGACACGCTGCGGGCACTGGTTGACCAGGCGGGCAGCCAGTCGCTGGGCTTGCTGACCGTATTGATGCAGGACCCGACCGGCTATGGACGCATTCTCCGTAACCAGGACGATAAGGTGCAGGCGATCGTCGAACAGAAGGACGCCTCTGCGGAACAACTGCTGATCAACGAAGGCAATACCGGGATCATGGTATTGCCGGGAAACAAAGCCGCCGACTGGTTGTCCAGTCTGTCCAACAACAACGCCCAGGGCGAGTATTACCTGACCGACGTCGTGGCACTGGCTGTTAACAGTTCGGTACCGGTGGAAGTGGCGCAGGCCGGAGACGAGCTGGAGGTACTGGGTGCCAATAATCGCCTGCAACTGGCGGTGCTCGAGCGCGGTTGGCAGCATCGGGAAGCCGAGCGGCTGATGACCCAGGGCGCCTCGCTGGCTGATCCGGCGCGGCTGGATGTGCGCGGTGATGTGAGCATAGGTCGTGATATCAGTATCGACGTCAACGTTGTGCTGGAAGGCCGTGTGGTGATCGAGGATAACGTGGTGATCGGGCCGCATTGCGTGATCAAGGACTCGGTCATCAAGGCCGGCAGTGTCATCAAGGCATTCAGCCATCTTGAAGGCGCTGAGGTGGGTGAGCAATGTGACGTCGGTCCTTATGCTCGGCTGCGACCGGGAACTGTCTTGCATAGCCGCGCCAAGGTGGGCAACTTCGTCGAAACCAAGAAGACCGTACTGGGCGAAGGTTCGAAGATCAATCACCTGTCCTACGTGGGTGACGCCGAGGTGGGCAAGGGGGCGAATATCGGTGCCGGCACCATCACCTGCAACTACGATGGCGTGAACAAGTTCGTTACGCGCATCGGCGATGGTGCCTTTATTGGCTCCAACACCGCGCTGGTAGCCCCGGTAACCGTGGGCAATCAGGCGACTACTGCAGCGGGCTCGACCATCACCCAGGACATTCCGGAAGCCAACCTGGGCGTCGCCCGCGGACGTCAGCGCAATATTGCTGGCTGGAATCGACCGGTCAAGCAGCCCAAGCTCTAAGCTCTGTTGGCGCTGGTACAGGCAAGTTTCGATCCTGTGTCCTATATTGATCTGACGCCGATGGACACAGGAGATGATGGATGTTTGCGCAATTTTCCGAAACATTGGGGGCGCTGCAACTGCCCCTGCGGGTGGTGGTGAAGGGCGGACCGACCTTGGATCTCGGCCCCGACCCTCGCGTCACGTTGCAAATCAATGATCTGGGTTTGCTGCAGGAAATGCGCAATCCCACTCTGGATAAGCTGGGCGAAGCCTATATCGATCAGCGACTGGATATCCAAGGCAATA
>JASJKW010000319.1:0-4237 GCA_037621305.1 Pseudomonas sp. | reverse complement strand
CGTGATGATGATGCCCCAAGGACCGCCTGGGATCAGCTGCATCAGGCTTTCTATCAGCTGCTGTGCACCCATGCTCTGATAAGCAGCACTGAATGCATGCGCAGAGAACAGGATCCAGGCAATCATTCCGGTCAGCTTGAGCGTCCGGATACTCGCCTCATGCAGCATGGAGAAGCTTAATTGGCGGTAGACGGCTGCGGATATCAACGCACCCATCACCCCCATCGCGGCCGCCTCCGTTGGCGTGGTCAGACCACCAATAATGGAGCCCATGACCATCACCACCACAAGCACTGGCAGTATGACGGACCTCACCGCACGGAACTTCTCCGGCCAGCTGGCCCGCTCATTCAAGGGCAACGCGGGCGCCAGCTCAGGCTGCAGGAAGCTCCGGATAATGACATACAGCACCGTGATCACGATCAGCAGTAGTCCGGGCAAGATACCTGCCGCAAACATCTTGCCTACCGACACGCCGGAAATCAGCGCATAGAGAATCATCATGATGCTCGGCGGTATCAGAATCCCCCACCCGCCACCCGTATTGATCACCCCAAGTGCCATGCGCTTGTCGTAACCGCGCTCCAACATGGCAGGCAATGCAATGGTACCCATCGCCACAACCGCAGCTCCACTGATCCCGACCATGGCTGCAAATATCGCGCAGATACCCAACGTGCCTACGGCCAACCCGCCGCGCATACCACCAAACCAAAGATGCATCATGTGGTAAAGATCGCGAGCCACGCCTGTACGCTCGAGAATCATTGCCATGAACACATATAGAGGGATCGCGACCAGCGTGAAACTGCCCATGGTGCCGTAGATCTGCGACGACACCATATAAAAGGAATCAATACCCCAAGTGAAGTAAAGAAATATTACTGAGACGCCGCCAAGCACGAAGGCTAACGGCAGGCCCATGAAAATAAAGAATATCAGTGCACCGAAAAACAGTAGGGTAAGAACTTCAACACTCACAATGTATCCCCTGTTTCACCTGCGGTAGGGTCGCGAAACTCAACACCCAATGCAATTGCAATATCTTGAAGAAGTTTGACGACACCCTGCAGAAGCAACAGCCCAGCGCCGAGAGGAATAGCCAACTTAACTGGCCAGATTGGCGGATTCCATGCTGAGTACGATGTCTCCCATGTTTCGATTGACTCTTTGGCCATTTCATAACCGAACCAGCCAAATGCCATGACAAATATGAAAAAGAGTACAGAGGTGAAGATATCGATGATCGCACGCGTCTTAACTGGTAGTGTCGAATGCAAGATATCCACATTCACATGTCCACGGTGAGCCAGAATATACCCACCTGACAACACTGTGTAGGCGCCAAAAAGCATCTGGGTCAGCTCATTAGTCCAGACAGTAGGTGCGTTAAAAAGATAGCGAAGAAAAACTTCTATAAGAATAAATATAAAAATCGGGATAATAAGGTAGGCGATGAGACGGCCCACCCACTCGTTAAGCTTCGTAACGCCATTCATGAATGCAGAAATTGCACGCATTATACCCTCCCCGGATATATGTATGGCCTATTGAAATTCCCGGAGGCAGGCACCTCCGGGATAGTGGTCAATTAAAGGTAACCCAGATCACCCAAGAACTCTTTGAGCATAGTCAGTGCTTTCTTGGAGTTGTCGCTGCGCTGACCTTCCGTTTCCCACTGTTCCACTGCGACCTTCATCAAATGATCCATTACCGGCTCGGGCAGCTCATTGACCTCCACACCCTGCTCGGCAATGGCTTTAGCCAAGGCCACACGTTCCTGGTAGAGGTACTCGTTGGTACGGAACCAGAACTGCTCCTCCAGCACCTCTTTCACAATGATTTGCAGGTCTTCTGGCAGCTTGTCGAGAGAGCGCTGACTGACGATATTCACGTCCGTACTGGCGATATTCAACGCTGGCTTTACGTGGTACTTCGCGACTTCATACAGCGCCATGCTATTCGCGCCCTGTGAACCACCCCAGTGCGCACCATCCACAATACCGCCATCCAGCGCGGAGTAGAGTTCGCCACCCGGAATATAGGACGCAGCGGCACCCGCCTTGGTCAAAAAGCTCTGTAGCGTGCCGGATGAGCGAATCTTAAGCCCACGAAAATCCTCAAGGCTATTGACCGGACGCTTGATGACCATTTCTGTGGGATAAATTTTATCCGTGGCCCAATAGACCTTATGCGCTGCGGCCTCTTCCTTCAGCATGTCCTCAAAACCCATAACCTTATGGAAGTAGGTCGTTTCCCACACATTACGAAACGCAAAGGGCAAACCTGAGGCGATACCGGCAAGGCTTATACGGTTCTGGGCATATGAGGGCGAGATGGTACCCATATCAATAATACCGCGACTGACGGCATTGAATGTTTCCTGCGCGCTAAACAAGGAGCCAGCCTCAAACAACTGAAGCTTCAACCGGCCCTCAGAACGTTCTTCAATATTGTTCTTCAACCTCACCAGGCTATCTTCATAAGAAGAACTTGATCCTGGCCAATGCGACTGTACACGCCAGGTTACGGAGTCAGCGGAAAGTGCAGCCGTGGAAGTAACGGTGGCTGTCGTAGCGACAACCAGTGATGCTGCAACAATACTTAGCTTGTGACGTAGAGTTTTTAACATAACTGCCTCATTATTTATTATTTGTTTCGCTCTGCGGAATACGAGTCCACATGGCGGCACGCAGAATGGAACCATATCACACAAAAAGGGGATGACAACATCCCTTTTTTCACTATCCAAAAGCACCTTACCAAGCACTCTCCACCTGCTTAATTTCCCAAAGCCCCCTCTAGAACGGGCTATACATGCGAATTTATTACAAAGGATATCTTGAGAAAAGATTCTTAACGCCGCAGTAAACCCTCATTCAAATCGCTTATAGGGTGTATTTCGCTGAGTGATACATGGTTTCACTACCATTGACTTACCAACATAACAGCTGTCCAATTCATTCCAAATGGCCGAAGTTACAAGTAACAACAAAAAAACCAACTTAGACCACATAGAGACAAAACAAGCAAAAGACTCACTCCGGGAAACTATTCAATGTTCACTCATCATTACGGTGTCTGGCCCCAGCATTTGCCCAAGAGCTTGCCATTGCCACAAACCAGCTTGGTCACCAATCTGGAAATCTCTACTCAACGCTATCCGGACAGGCCTGCCATCATTTTCTACGACACATCGATCAGCTATGCAGAATTGTTGAGCGAAGTAGAGGCGCTTGCGGGCTGGCTACAGAAGCAGGGGCTGAAAAAAGGTGATAGAGCACTGCTGTATATGCAGAACTCCCCGCAATACGTCATCGGCTATTACGCCATTTTGCGTTGTGATGCCATCGTAGTTCCGGTCAATCCGATGAATCGTAAAAGCGAACTGGAGTATTACGCAGCCGATACCGGAGCGGAGTTCTGCCTCGCCGGTTACGAATTGATGAGTTATGTCTCTCCCCTGATTGGAACGTCCAGCCTCAAGCACGTCGTCATATCAGCGTACGGCAGTCGTTTGCGCGCACCTACCGATCTTGAATTGCCGGATGAAGTATCAGCACCCGTTGGTCCCATCGACAAAGCATGTACCAACTGGGATGACGTCATGCAAGCCGGGCTCAAGCCCGAGCCATACACCTCAGGCCCTGATGATCTGGCAATCATTCCCTACAGCTCCGGCACTACCGGCGCCCCCAAGGGTTGCATGCATACTCACCAAGCGGTGATGGCGACGACCGTACAACGAGTGGTCTGGAACAGTGCAACGGTCAATTCTGTCCAGCTCGCAACCCTGCCCTTCTTCCATGTGACTGGCATGCAGGCGTCCATGAATGGGCCAATCTATATCGGTGCCACCAGTGTGATCATGACGCGCTGGAACCGTACCGTCGCAGCCAAGTTGATCGAGCGTTATCAGGTTACCGGCTGGGCCAACATCGTCACCATGGCAGTGGACTTTCTGCTGAATCCCGAGCTCGACAGATACGACATATCCAGTTTGAAACATATTGGCGGTGGCGGCGCAGCCATGCCTCAGGCTGTGGCCGACAAACTCTATCGACTCACCGGCCTGCATTACCTGGAAGGCTATGGCCTCTCGGAAACGATGGCGGCCACCCATACCAATCCGCCAGATGCACCCAAGCCTCAGTGTCTTGGCATCCCTATGTTTGACGTCGATTCCCGGACCATCAATCCCGATACCCTGGAACTGCTGGGACCAGGTGAAGTAGGC
>JASJKW010000318.1:0-11743 GCA_037621305.1 Pseudomonas sp. | reverse complement strand
GGCGGCGGGGATAGTCATGGGATGCGTGCCGGCCTGGCGCGCTTACCGCCAATCGCTGGTCGATGGATTGTCGATTCGCACCTGAAGGGAAGAAGTATGCACACGGGCCGGAAGTTTCTGGGCGGCTGTTGGCTGATGCTGGCAGCGTTGAGCGCCGCTGCTGCGGAGGAAATATCCTGGGCCGCGCTGCTGCCGGCTGATTTCCAGATGCAGGCGCCACTGCCGGTCCATGACCTGTCCCAGCTCAGTAATCTGGCAGAGGAACTGGGCGATCCGGCGGTACAAATGGAGCCGCATGCCCCCGTCGTGGCGGCCATGGATGGAAAACACATCAAACTGCCCGGCTATATAGTGCCGCTGGGGCTGACCGATGCCGGCCAGGTGGAGGAGTTTCTACTGGTGCCCTACTTCGGCGCCTGCATTCATGTACCGCCGCCGCCGTCGAACCAGATCGTGCATGTGATCAGCACAACCGGAATTGCTCTGCAGCAACTGTATCAGCCGTTCTGGATCAGCGGGGTGCTGCGCGTCGAGCATGTGGAGAGCGAGCTGGCCGAGGCCGGCTATCGCATCAGCGATGCCAGCATCGAGCCGTATGGACTGTGATCAGCTGTTGTTCTCGATGGCCAACCGGGCATAACCTTCCCACTGCCGAATAAGCTGACGTTGCTGGCTGCTGGCGCCGCTTTGCGCACGTTTGAGTGTCGTCAGCAGCTCCGACCAATTGCCGTCTTCCAGCTGGATGCCCGCCAGTCGCAGCCAGTGATCCGCCCGGCCACTGCCGTTGGCCACTGCGGCCCAGGCCTCACGCGCCCGCGTGCGATCCCGCGCCAGCGTCCATAACTGCGCCAGCCGCTCCTGACGCGATGCGTCTACCGGCAACAGCTTCTGCGCCATCAGTTCTTCCAGCAGGCGCGCCGCCTGCCAGGGTGCACCGGCGTTGACCTGCATTGCGATCAAATTATCCAGATCGCTCTGCGTCAACCCCAACCCCGCCTCATGGGCCAGCCGCAAGGTTCCTGCTGCCGCCGTCTGCTTGCCGGCCTGGCTCTGCAGACCCGCCAATTGACGCCAATGCTCGCGGCTCTGCGGCGCGCGCTTGAGCAATACTTTCTGCCATTGAGCGGCGCTGTCGTAGCGCTGCTGCTGATAATTCATCCCGACCAGCAACTGATACCAGACATCCGCCGCGGCCGGGTTTGCACGCACCACCTGCTCGGCCAGGGGGATCGCCTTGGTATATTCCTGCGCCTGGCTGTAGCACTGCACCAGCAGTTGCTTCTGTTCCAGGGTCAAGGCACCGCCAGCCTGCACGGACTCCAGCAGTCGGGCAGCATCGCGATATTGACCTTCCGCGGCGAGCAATTGCGCCAGATTCAGCTGGTCCTGGCGTGTTACCGTCGCATCCAGCTTGTTATGCGCCAGCGCCTTGCGCAGCCAATCGATCGCCTGACGATTCTGCTTGGCGGCAATCGCCACGTAACCCAGCCGTTGCTGAATCAGTGCCAGCTCCAGACTGCCCGCTTCCGCGTCGTTGATGGCCTTGTCCAGCGTGCTCCGCGCCTTGCCCAGCTCACCACTCTGCTGCGCCTTCTGCGCTGCTGACAGCGCCATGAATACCGCTGGCTTGATCGCCTGCTGGGCGGTCGCCAGGGCTGGCGCCAGCAACAGCATCAAGCCCAGCGCAGTACCACGGTAGAGGTTTGCGACGCCCATGGTCATCTGTCCTCCAGGCGGAAATACAAGGTTTTGGTTGCTTCACGCGCCACTGCCTGGCCGTTTTCCCGACGCGGCGCAAAGCGCCAGCGGTTGGCGGCACGGCGCGCTTCACGCTCGAACACCCCTTTGGGCTTGGCTGAGGTCACCTGCAGGTTCTCCACTCGCCCTTCGGGAGAAATGGTGAATGCCAGCGTTACCTCACCTTCGATACCCGCCGCCAACGCGCGCTGCGGATAATTGGGCGGTATATCCACCAGCGGACTGACTTCTTCAGCGGTGGACGGACTGCTCGATGCGGCCGGCGCCGCAGGCGCAGCAGGTGCCGGGGTGGGTGCCGGTGCCGGCGCCTCCGCTGCGGTAATACCGGCCAAGGTAGGGGTAACTGCCACGTTGATACCCGGGGTCGGCAGATTCGGCACGGAAATATTCAGCTGCACGCTGGTTTCGACCTGCGGTTGCGGCGGTGCTGGCTGGAGTGGTGGCACGTCCAGCGGCTGCGGCTGTTCCGGCGGCTGACGTTGCTGACGCTGACGGCTGTCGCTGGGCGTGTCCGCAACGCTGCGTACAAAGCTGACACGCGCCAGCTCCGCGCCCTGATCGCGCGTGTCCCGTGGCGGCATGATCAGCACCATCATCAAGGCGAACAACGCCAACGTTACCAGCAAGGCACCGGCAAAGCTGACCAGTAGGCGCATCAGTTGGCTCCCACCGTGGCAGCCAGCGCCACATCCTGCACACCCGCCATGCGCACCTGATCCATTACCTGAATGACCAGGCCACTGCGGGCATCCTGATCTGCCTGTACCACCACGCTACTCTCGGGCTGATCCACCCGCATGCGTTCCACCGCAGCGCGTACCGCGCGAATATCCACCTGCTGACGATCGATCCAGATCTCGCCATTGGGGTCCACGGCGATCAGGATATTACCCTTGGGTTGCTCCTCGGAGCTGTCCGCTGTCGGGGTGTTGACCTCGATACCGGTGGTTTTGATGAAGGTGCTGGTGACGATGAAGAAGATCAGCATGATGAACACCACGTCAAGCATGGGGGTCAGGTCAATGCCGGCTTCGTCGTCGTTTCCTGCCGAGTGTCTGCGCATGCGCATGGTCAAGTATTCCTATTCGTGACGCAGGCGGTCAGTAAGCCGCTGCATGGCCAGCCGCGACGCTGCATCGAGTCGCGCCAGACAAAATAATCCGCTGATGGCAATCATCATCCCGGCCATGGTCGGAACGGTGGCGCGGGACACTCCCGCCGCCATCGCCCGAGGATTGCCGGTACCACTGATCGACAACACGTCAAACACCTGGATCATCCCGCTCACCGTACCCAGCAGCCCGAGCAACGGGCACATGGCAATCATGACCCGGATCATCGGCATGAACCGGTTCAGCCGCTGCCGCGCTACAGACAACCAGGCTTCACGAATATGCCGAGCCGCGGCACTGCTGTGATCAGTACGGCGCAGCCAGCGGTTCTGCAGACTGGCGGAGCGTTTGGGGAAGATACGCCACAGATACCACAGCCGCTCGACCATTAGCGTCCACAACACTATGGTGAAGAACAGGATCGTCCACAGCACCCAACCGCCGCTGTCGAGAAAGTCCCTGAGCATCCACAGGGCTTCACTCACCCCGCCGCTCTCCGGTGTCCAGATGCAGCGCTATCAAACCCGCACTCTGCTGCTCAAGCAGCTGGATCAGCGCCTTGCTGCGCGAGGCCAGCATGCCATGCATGAACAGCAGCGGGATGGCTGCCACCAGGCCCTGCACCGTGGTCACCAGCGCCTGGGAAATACCACCGGCCATCAGCTTCGGATCGCCGGTACCGAACAGGGTAATCGCCTGGAAGGTCGCGATCATGCCGGTGACCGTACCGAGCAGGCCCAGCAGCGGAGCCACGGCAGCCAGCAGCTTGATCAGGCCGTTGCCGCGATCCAGCGCCGGGGTTTCACGCAAGATAGCTTCGTCCAGCTTCAGCTCCAGCGTGTCCAGCTCCTCCAGCCGCGGATTGCTGCCGATCACGCCGAGAATGCGCCCCAGCGGGTTGTCGTCACGCAACTGATCCAGGCTGTTGGCCTGCTGCTCCACCTTCCGGGAGATACTCAGCAACCAGACCAGCTTGATCAGCGCCAGCACCACCCCAAATATACCCAGGGCAATGATCACATAACCCACCAAACCACCCTGGCGTACCCGGTCCATGAAGGAAGGCGTGAGCTGCATCTGACTGATCACGGTACCGCGCGTGGGATCGACCATCAGGTCAGCCAGCTCGCTGCGCGGTGCCACAAAGTCACTGATCAGACCGCGACCATCAGGCTGCTTGTCAGCCACCTGCAGGGTGTCGGCTTCAGACTGATAGCTGAGATACTCTCCTTCAGCCAGCGCGACAAAGGGACCGACCAACACGACCGACTGTTCCTGCTGCTGACCGTCCCGCCCGATAACCGGCGCGCTGATCTGGCTGATCTGGCCGCTGGCGGTCATGTCTTCCTGCAACATGAACCAGAACTGCTCCAGGGTTTCCACCGTTGGAATCTGCGCGGTGGCAGCCAGTCGGTCGAGCTGCGCGAGGCGCCCGGGGAACTGCATGTTCAACAGCGAATCCTGCCATTGGCTGCGGGTGTCACCGGCCATGTGCCGCACCACACCGAACAGCTCTCCAAGATTGCCGCTGCGCTCACGCATCTGCGCCTCGGTGTCGGTCAGTTCCTGCTCCAGTCGATCGAACTCGGCCTTGAGCTGGTCGGCTTCAGCCTTGATCGGTGCCAGCTCACGCTCGGCCTGTGCCAGCAGTCCCCGCTGGTTGTCCCGCTCACGCAAAAATTGGGTTTCGCGCTCACGCATGGCGGCCTGCTCGCTGCTGCGGATCTCGCGAATGTCCTGCAGCAACTGGTCGAGAGAGACGGGTTGGGCTAGCGTCAGCGGGCTGATCAGGGCCGCGGCAAAAGCAATCAACAGACGTTTCATTGTGCAGCTCCCTGTTCACTGACCGGCGGCAAAGGCAAACGCAGCATCACCGGAGTCTGCTGTTGGCGGGCAATTTTCAGCCCTTGCGCCAGCGTGCGATGGTAACCGGCAGGCAGTGTCTGCCATTGCCGCGCTTCGGCATTCCAGTATCCCTGCAGGTGCCCGTCCAGGCTCTGATAAAAGAGCACCAGCCGACCCAACCGCAGAAACTCCACCACGCGCTGAGTGCCATCGATGTCCAGAGCACCACGCCAGGCTTCCAGGGTGCGGCCATAATCGCTTTCGATCTGATAGGCCTCCAGTACCCGGCGATATTTCTCCGCAACGGTTACTTCCGGACGGATCATCAACGCCTGAAGTTGCGCCAGCCGATCGGCTCGCTCATCTTCCAGAAACGGCAGGTCCAGCTCGATGAACTGCTCCAGCGACCTGACCATGCGCTGCAGCATCGGCATCACTTCGGCCTGGGTTTCCTCGATGGTCGCCAGCTGAGCCTGCAGGTCTTCCAGCTCATTGCGCTGGGAATCGACCATCTTGCTCAGCTGCTGGTTGTATTCGGCCAGTTGATCCTTTTGCTGGATCGCCTGGCGGTAGCGGTTCAGGGCGTCGCGGGTGGCGTCGTCCAACTGATCGATACGCTGCTGTGAACGCTGGGCGTCGGTCATCATGGCCTCACCTTCGGCCAGAGCCCGCTCGCCTGCGCCTTGCGCCAACACCAGGGTCGGCAACAGCCCGGCCATCAAGAAAATCCAAACCGCTCTCATCCAGTTCCTCCAGGGTCATGATGAGACTCGATAGCCTCGCCACAAAAGAGAAGCATTATCATCTTCCCGACAACAGAATTCAACCGCGGCATCCTGTCGCAAGCACACAAGACGAACAATTGCTCCAGATCAATAAACGATGCGCTCGGGGTGCCTAGAGTAGACCCATACCAGATACCCAAGGAGACATCTCAATGTCGCGCACTGCATCAAAGTTTGCTCTCGGCCTGCTGCTCGTCCCTGCCCTGCTGGCTGCTTCCATTGCTCAAGCACATCAGGCTGGTGACATCATTGTTCGCGCAGGTGCGATTACTGTTGATCCGCGTGAGGATAGCGGCTCTCTGAAGTTCGATGGTGTTGCCCAGGCAGGCACCGGTGCCACATTGGATAGCGACACTCAGCTGGGTCTGAACTTCGCTTACATGCTGACCGACAAGATTGGTATCGAGTTGCTGGCTGCCACGCCATTCAGCCATGAAGTTGGCGTAAAAGGCCTGGGCGGCCTGGATGGCAAACTGGGGGATATCAAGCACCTGCCGCCGACACTGAGCCTGGTCTACTACCCACTTGATAATCAGTCGGCCTTCCAGCCCTATGTTGGTGTCGGTATCAACTACACCACCTTCTTCCAGGAAGACCTGAGCAGCGAACGCAAAGCCCAGGGCTTCAGCAGCCTGGAGCTGGATGATTCCTGGGGGCTCGCGCTGCAGGTCGGCGCCGACTACATGCTCGACGACAGATGGATGGTCAACGCCCAAGTGCGCTATATCGACATCGAGACTGATGCCACAGTGAAGGGAGCCACCGCGCTGGGTATTACCAAAACCAAGGTCAACGTCGACGTCGATCCCTTTGTCTACATGGTCGGTCTGGGTTACAAATTCTGAAGCCCGTCCCCAATAAAAACGGCCGCTGATGCGGCCGTTTGCATTTATACAATTCAGTTACCCGTTTTCCACTCAGCTTTCCAGCTCATCGAGCAGCGCCGGCAACTGACTGCGCCAGGTGCGCGGTTTGATGCCGAACACCAGCATCAGCTTGCGCCCCAGCAGTGCGGCATTCTGCGGCCGGCCGCGCAGCTCGGGCAAACTGCCGTAAGCCACTGGCTGGAACGCCACATCCCCGGACAGCACACCGCGCCCGATCAGCTCCTGCATCACATTTTGCGCAAAGCTGATCCAGGTGGTCACTTCGCTGCTGCCGTAGTGATAGGTACCATAGACCGGCGCAGCACAATCCAGCTGTTTCAGCACCGACAACATGACCCGCGCCGCATCCGCAACCGGGGTCGGATTGCCACGCCATTCTTCAGGCAGCGCCAATGGTGCTGGCCCTTTGAGCCCGGCTATCAATTGCCCGAACGGCCCTTCCGGCGCGGTATCCAGCAACCAGCTGAAACGCAGAATGATATGTTTCGGGCACTGTGTACGCAGGCTGCCTTCCAGCTGCGCCTGCAACCGGCCCAGCGCACCTATGGGCCGTGGCTCATCCTTCTCGGTATGCGAGGAGGTTTTGCTGCCATCGAACACGCGGGCGCTGGAGAGCATCATCAGCGTCACGCCCTTGCTCGCACAGCCACGGATCAATCGATCGTCAAACTGCTGCTGGGCCTGCAATATCGCCGTATCTTCCAGACCCAATTGAAACTGCTCGCGATAGAACGCCAGATTCAACACCAGATCCGGCTTGGCGCCGGCCAGCAGGTCATCAGCCATATCCGGCAGCCAGCCCGGCTCCGGGCGCTCGACTGATTCCAGCTGGATAAACTCCGCCGCCGCCTGAGCCAGTAACGCCTGCCCGAGCCTGTTTTCCCCACCGAGCAGCAACACCCGCATTCGCATTCACATAACCTGTCGATATTGTTGATGTGTTGCATTGTGCAACGTTCAGCGGTTCACGTCATCAGTGCGTATGTCAGGTATAGGTGATCATTGACTCGCGGTCAGGTCGATCCAGATGCGGAATATTGTTGAAACTGCTCAAGCGCATGCTGCGGCTATTGAACCGGCAATGCGTCACCGCCGTATTGCGAGTCTGCAGGTTGAGATCGACCATGGTCGACTCGGGCGCTTGCAACAATTGGCGCACCAGCATGGCAATGGCTCCACCGGAGCTGACCACCAGCAGGCGCTGGCCGGCATGGCGCTGCTGAACGCCTTCACGGAAGGCCGCCAGACGCTGTTCGAAGTTGGCCCAGGTTTCCGGCAGTTCCCCTTCCAGTTCCCCCGTGGACCACAGCAGAATGCCCTGCTTCAGGCGTCGAAAGAAATCCAGCGCCACGGGTTTTTCCGGCAGTGCATGCTCGGGGAATTGGGCGGTATAGGCACGCAGCACCGAGTGGAAGTCGAATTCATTCAGCTCCGGATACACCGCGAAACTCTGCTCAGCCAACCCCATACCGGCGCAGATGCCTTCGGCGGTTTCACGGTGACGAACCATATCGCCGGTGATGATGTGATCGAACAGCATATCCCGTTCGCAGAAGTACTCGCCCAGCAGGCGTGCCTGCTCATGCCCCAGCTCCGACAACTGGTCGTAGTTGCTGGAGCCGAAGGAGGCCTGGCCGTGGCGTACAAAATAGATTTCCGACATGTAGGGTTCCACTTGTTGTTCTTGGGTGACGAAAAGGCAGGCAAAAAAAACCCGGCTGCCCCTGGATGTTCTCATCCTCAGGCATACCGGGCTGGTCAGACAGCTCTATATCAGAACGGAATGTCGTCATCAAAGCTGTCGTAATCAGGCATCTGCTGCGCCTGAGGTTGTTGCGCTGGCTGCTGAGCCTGCTGTTGCGGCGCTGCCTGACGCTGGGGTGCCGGACGCGACTGCTGTGGACGCGGAGCCATGCCTTCACCACCCTGGGGGCGGCCGTCGAGCAACTGCATCTGACCGCCGATATCAACCACGATCTCGGTGGTGTAGCGCTTCACACCGTCTTTTTCCCACTCACGTGTCTGCAAGCGACCTTCAATGTACAGCTTGGAGCCCTTGCGTACATATTCGCCGACGATTTCCGCCAGACGACCGAAGAACACCACACGGTGCCATTCAGTACGCTCCTGCTGCTGGCCGCTCTGCTTGTCCTTCCAGCTGTCGGTCGTCGCCAGGGTGACGTTGGCTACCGCGTTGCCGTTGGGCATGTAGCGTACTTCCGGGTCACCGCCCACGTTACCGATCAGGATTACTTTATTGATGCCTCTGGCCATTCTCACTCTCCTCGGGTGTCTGGTGTATTCAGACCGGATTGACGATCCGATCCAGTTGTTCGCGATCCAGCACCTGTGTATCGACTTTGATATAAGCGGCTAGTTCGTCAGCCACGATAACTGCCTCGGCCACTCCCGGTACGTCCAGTATTCTCCGGTGCAACGCCTCATCCCGAATCAGTGTCGGGGACAACGCCAGGCGGAGGCTGGTGACGTACGGAGGCTCGGCCATGGTAACACCAATTCCGAACCAGGATAGTGCCAGCAACGCGCAGCAGACGAACACCCCGACCAGGCCGAAGCTCCCGTAAACCGCGCCGCCCAGCACACCGCCAAGGGCCGCGCCGGCGAACTGACTGGTGGAATAGATACCCATGGCCGTGCCTTTACTGCCGGCCGGGGCCATTTTGCTGAGCATCGACGGCATGGTGGCCTCAAGCACGTTGAAGGCGACGAAAAACAGCACTATGGCTGCCACCAGCCAAGGCAGGGACGTCATGCTCAGCCACATCATCGGTTGCACCAGCGCCAGCAACAGAATCGCACCCAGCACCACCCGCTTGATCTTGCGTTGGCGCTCGGCATAGATGATCAGCGGCACCATGCCGACAAAGGACAGCAGCAGCGCGGTCAGATAAACCCACCAGTGACTCTCTCGCACCAACCCGGCCTGTTCCTGGAGCGCCAGGGGGATGGCCACGAAACAAGCCATCAGCAACGCATGCAATACCGCAATGCCGTAGTTCAGGCGCAGCAGATCGGAATTGCGCAGGGCCGGCAGGACCGCGCCCTTGGCCACCCCTGCGTCACGATGATGCAACGCCTGCACCGGGGTCGGTACCACCAGCGCAACCAGAGCGATGCCCACCAGCGCCAGCACTGCCGTCGTATAGAACCCCCCCGGCAGGCCTGCCGCCCCCGCGATCAGTGGTCCGGCGACCATGGCCACGGCAAATGACAGGCCGATGCTCATGCCGATCATGGCCATGGCTTTGGTACGGTGTTGATCACGGGTCAGATCGGCGACCAGCGCCATGATCGCCGCGGCGATGGCGCCGGCGCCCTGCAATACGCGCCCGGCGATGACCCCAACAATGCTGTCGGCCTGGGCTGCCAGCAGGCCACCCAGAGCAAACAACAGCAGACCACCGATGATCACCGGCTTGCGGCCGATACGGTCGGACAGCATGCCGAAGGGGATTTGCAGAAAAGCCTGGGTAATGCCGTAGGCGCCGATGGCCATGCCGATCAGCAACGGTGTGGCTCCCTGCAAATCCTGCCCGTAAGTCGCCAACACCGGCAACACCATGAATAGACCGAGCATGCGAAAGGCAAAAACCGCAGCCAGGGACGACGCGGCGCGACGCTCTTGGGACGACATGGTATCTGCCGGATACATGGATTCTCCGCTGCGGTGAACAAAAGGGCGGCATTTTAGCATGCTTGAGCGGTCGAAACAGATATCGTACGTCCGATACGGCGACGGCCTGGGTTACAGCCGTTGATGCAGCGCCGACACAACCTTTCGGCGGGCGTTTTTTGCGGGGGCACCCCCGAAACACGTATACTGTCGAGCTTTGCTGGCTGCGGGTAAATGTGCTGTGGATACTATCCTGATACGTGGGGCGCGTACCCACAACCTGAAAAACATTGATCTGGACCTGCCACGCGACAAACTGATCGTCATCACCGGCTTGTCCGGCTCGGGCAAGTCCTCGCTGGCGTTCGATACCTTGTATGCCGAAGGCCAACGACGCTACGTCGAGTCCCTGTCGGCCTACGCCCGGCAGTTCCTGTCGATGATGGAAAAGCCTGACGTCGATCATATCGAAGGTCTGTCCCCGGCGATTTCCATCGAGCAGAAGTCCACCTCGCACAACCCGCGCTCCACCGTCGGCACCATCACCGAGATCTACGATTACCTGCGACTGCTGTTCGCCCGGGTCGGCGAGCCGCGCTGCCCCGATCATGACCTGCCGCTGGCCGCGCAGACGGTCAGCCAGATGGTCGATCAGGTATTGGCCCGTCCCGAAGGCAGCAAGCTCATGCTGCTGGCCCCGGTCATGCGCGAGCGCAAAGGTGAGCACCTGGCCCTGCTCGATGAGCTGCGTGCCCAGGGTTTCGTTCGTGCGCGCATCAATGGCCGCATCTACGACCTGGATGAAGCTCCGGCGCTGGAGAAGACCCGCAAGCACACCATCGAAGTGGTGGTTGACCGTTTCAAGGTGCGCGAAGATCTGCAGCTGCGTCTGGCCGAATCCTTCGAGACCACCTTGAATCTGGCCGACGGCATTGCCATTGTTGCGCCCATGGAAGGTGAAGAAGGCGAGGAAGTTACCTTCAGCGCACGCTTTGCCTGCCCCCAGTGCGGTCATTCGATCAGCGAACTCGAGCCGCGTCTGTTCTCCTTCAACAATCCGGCCGGCGCCTGCCCTGGCTGCGATGGTCTGGGGGTCAAGCAGTTCTTCGACAATCGTCGGCTGGTCAATGGCGAATCGACACTGGCCGAAGGCGCCATTCGTGGCTGGGACCGACGCAATGTGTACTACTTCCAGATGCTCAGTTCGCTGGCCCAGCATTACGGTATCGATCTGGACCAGCCCTTCGATGACCTCAGCGACAAGCACCGCAAACTGATTCTGAACGGCACCGGCACTGACAAGGTTCCGTTCCGCTACCTCAATGATCGCGGCGACATCGTCAAGCGCGAGCATCCATTCGAAGGCATAGTGCCCAACCTGGAGCGCCGCTATCGGGAGACCGAATCACAGAGCGTGCGCGAAGAGCTGAGCAAATACCTCAGCACCCAGCCTTGCCCCGATTGCCACGGTACTCGTCTGCGCCGCGAGGCACGTCATGTGTTCATCGACGAGCGCAACCTGTCCGGCATCACCACCATGCCGGTCGGTGCGGCAGCGGAATACTTCGGACAACTGACCCTGCCGGGCAGTCGCGGTGAAATCGCCGAGAAGATCCTCAAGGAAATCCGCGCGCGACTGATGTTCCTGGTCAACGTCGGGCTCGACTATCTGGCCCTGGATCGCAGCGCCGATACCCTGTCCGGCGGCGAGGCCCAGCGCAT
>JASJKW010000317.1:0-3239 GCA_037621305.1 Pseudomonas sp. | reverse complement strand
TGCCAGATGCAGGCCGTCCTGATTGGACCAGCTCCAGTTCAGTGCACCCACCAGCGCGTCGTATTCCCAGCGCTCGGGAAACAGTTTTGGCAGATGCATGCTCCAGTGCTGACTGTCGACACGCAGCTCGCCAGCCGCCGGCGTTCCCGACACCACGCCACTGACCCCGGCGAAAGCAGGTACGCCTTCCCAGGCCTGAATGCCAACATTGTCCAGTCGGGCCAATAGCGACCAGTCAAGAAAATCAGACCAGTCGCCGCCGCGCAACAGCACATCATGCAGAGCACCTTCCGGAGCGAGGGTGTCGAGTATCTCGGCGCTGTGGGTATCCGGCAACATGCCGCTTATCCACTGGCCCAGCAGATCCAGCGGCAGATGGTCAGCGCGTGCCTGCCATTGCCCCTCGTCGGGCTGACGCTGCAATTGCAGACGGGTCGCGGGCCAGATCTGGTCAGCCCGGCGCAAACTGAAGTTGTCGATGTTCAGCTGCTGCCGATCATCTTCCAGTTGCAATTCAAAGTGCATCGACAAGTCTTGCAGAGCAGGAGCCGGGCGCTGCAGATCAAGCTCGATGACCGAGGCCTGCAGCAGGCCGCTGAGTTGCTGCATGCGCGTGTTGCGCCAGCGCCCCCACAGCTCGCCCCCGGCAACCACCCGGTCGATGCGCGCGTCGTGCAGCAGATCCTCGGGCAGCCAGCCGCTCCAGTCGCTGGCCGGCAGTTCGGCATAGAAATCCATGTCAGCGCGCCGCCAGTCACGGCCCGGCATGCGGCCATTGAGCTGCAGACGGACCAACTGATCATCCGGCAGCCGCATCCGGGCATCCAGACGGTGTCGCGCGCCATCGTTCAGCAGCGTCAGATCACCATCGGCAAATACCCAGTCGGGTTGTGCCCAGGGACTGAGACGAATGCGCGTATCCAGCAGGGTGATGCGGCGTTGCTCGAACAACTGCCGCAAGGCACGATCCAGTCCATCCCCCGCCGTATCCTTGTGCCCCAGCCCCATGAGGCGCCAGTCACCATCAGCGTTTTCGATGACCTCAAGGGACAAGCCCTCCAGCTGCAGCGCGTCCATCACCGGCTGGCGTTGCCACAGACTGGAGAAGACATCGACTCGCGCCGTGACGTGATCCAGATCGAGCAGTACCGGACTGTCCACGTCCGCTGTTTCGTGCACCCGCAGCCCACGCAGGGTCAGTACCGGTTGCGCTCCCTGCATCTCGCCTTCGAGGCTCTGCAACTGAATGGCCCGTCCGGTCTGCTGCTCGACCCACTGCACCAGCTCGACCTGATAATCCGTCACGGCCGGCACGAACTGACGACCGAGACTGACATAGGCGGCAGCCAGCAACAGCCAGCCCACCAACAGCAGGATCAGCCCGTCGAGAAAACGCCGCAACCAGCGCTGCCAGGTCATGTGAAGTCAGTTGCTCCGGTCAGTGTGGATCAGGTCAGCACCACGTCGTATTGTTCCTGGGTATACATGGTCTCCACCTGGAACTTGATGGGCCGCTGAATGAACAGCTCCAGATCGGCGACATTACCCGATTCTTCGTCAAGCAGCCGATCGATCACCGCCTGCGAGGCCAGCACCATATAGCCTCCGGCCTGATAGGCTCTGGCTTCGCGCATGATTTCCCGGAAGATCTCGTAACAGATGCTTTCCGGCGTTTTCTGAATACCGCGCCCGGCACAGCAGGGGCAAGGCTCGCAGAGAATCTGTTCCAGGCTCTCGCGGGTGCGCTTGCGGGTCATCTGCACCAGTCCCAGCTCGGTGATGCCAATGATGTTGGTCTTGGCGTGGTCGCGCTCCAACTGGCGTTCCAGCGTGCGCAGTACCTGACGCTTGTGCTCCTCGTCTTCCATATCGATGAAGTCGATGATGATGATGCCGCCGAGGTTGCGCAGGCGCAGCTGGCGGGCAATCGAGGTAGCCGCTTCCAGATTGGTCTTGAAGATGGTCTCTTCGAGGTTGCGGTGACCGACAAAAGCCCCGGTGTTGACGTCGATGGTGGTCATGGCCTCGGTCTGGTCGATCACCAGATAGCCACCGGACTTGAGCATCACCTTGCGCTCCATGGCCTTCTGGATCTCATCCTCGACGCCATACAGGTCAAATATCGGACGCTCGCCCGGATAATGCTCCAGAAGATCCTCCACACCAGGCATCAACTCGTGAACGAATTGCTCCACTTTCTGGAAGGTTTCCCGCGAATCGATACGGATCTTCTCAAGGCGCGGGTTGGCCAGGTCGCGGAGCGTGCGCTGCGCCAGCGGCAGATCTTCGTAGAGCACCGAGGGTGCCGGGGCGGTATTCATCTGCTGCTGGATCTGCTGCCAGAGACGGCGCACATAGCGAATATCGACCAGAATATCCTCTTCGCGTGCAGCTTCGGCGGCCGTACGCAGGATGAAGCCGCCCTGCTCTTCCACGCCTTCCTGCTCGACACAGCGGGCGACGATATCCTTGAGCCGATCACGTTCGGCTTCTTCATCGATTTTCAGGGAAATGCCCACATGGGCGGTGCGCGGCATGTAGACCAGGTAGCGGGATGGCACTGACAGGTGCGTGGTCAGACGGGCCCCTTTGGTGCCTATGGGGTCCTTGGTGACCTGCACCACCAGCGCCTTGCCGTCGTGCACCAGTGCACTGATTGATTCGACCGCCGCGCCTTCGCGCTGGGAAATCTCCGAAGCATTGATGAAGGCAGCACGCTCCAGGCCAATATCGACAAAGGCGGCCTGCATGCCGGGTAATACCCGAACTACCTTGCCTTTGTAGATATTGCCAACGATGCCACGACGCAGGGTACGCTCGATATGGACTTCCTGCAGAACGCCATTCTCCACCAGCGCGACCCGGGTCTCCATTGGCGTGATGTTGATCAGAATTTCTTCGCTCATGGAGCCCTCTTCCTCTGTGTCAGACACTCAGGATACCGGCCCGCCAGCACTCTGTCAGCGCAACTGCCAACAAGGAACGGCAAATTCTGCGAGGAGCAACGCGGTTTCGGCCAACGGCAAGCCGACCACGGCGCTGTAGCTCCCCTCGATATGTTCGACAAAAACCGCACCCAGCCCCTGAATCCCGTAGGCTCCAGCCTTGTCGGCAGGCTCGCCGGTCTGCCAATAGGCACGGATCTCCGCATCGTTCAACGGACGAAAAAGAACCTTGGTCGCCACCAGCTGCAACCGGACATTGCTGCCGCGAGCGACTGCCACAGCGGTCAGTACCTG
>JASJKW010000316.1:0-5288 GCA_037621305.1 Pseudomonas sp. | reverse complement strand
AATGCCGCAGCGGCGAGCGCCCCACGGCCGAGCAGCTGGAGAAAGCCATCCGCCCGGTCCTCAGTCGTCATTTCAAACCCGCCTTGCTGGCCCGCATGAATGTGGTGCCTTATTTCCCGGTAGACGGAGAGGTATTGCAGGAGCTGGTCGCGCTCAAACTGGAGCGCTTTGGTCAACGTCTGCTGCGCCGTCATGTGAGCTTCAGCCATACGCCGGAACTGGCGGCGCATTTTGCCGACCTCTGTGTGGACAGCGATATGGGCGCACGTCTGATCGATCAACTGATTGACCGGCATCTGCAGGCCCAGACCGTTGACCGACTGCTGGACGCCATGGCCAGTGGCGAGACGCTGCGGCAGATGCAGGCCAGTCTGAATGACGAAGGACGGGTGGTCTGTGACTTCGCTTGAGTCCCCGCCCATGTTCAGCCAACTGGCGCAGCCGCTACGTTATGCCGAAGCCTTGCTTGAGCATTTCTCACGATTGGCCGGGCTGACGGACAGCCACAACCTGCGTCAGGGGCTGGTCGAAGCCGCCAGCCTGCTGACCGGCTGCGAGCTGAGCCAGCTGTATCTGCTGGACGCAACTCATACCCGTCTGACCCTGGCTGCCGAATGGCATCAGGGGCATTGGCAAATCCGGGAGAATGCCAGCCTGCCCAGTGATTATCACCGCGAGCAGCTGTTGCAGTATTGCCTGTGCCAGAATCAGACACTGGCCATCGATGCGCTCGACAGCAGCCTGCATGACACCGCTTTTCTACCCGACAGCAGCCAGCCATGGCGCACGCTGCTGTGCCTGCCGCTGGTCTCCGAAACGCAACATGTGGTCGGTGTACTGCTGACCGCCAGCGCACAGCCGCTGAAGCTAGGCAACTTTTCCACCTCTCTGGGGCTGCTGGGCAATTTCGTGGTTGCCCAGCTCGACCTGCTGCAGCAAGTCAGCGCTTTTCAGACAGCCGCGCCGGATGAGTCCCTGGATAAAGCCTGCCCTGCCGGTTACGGCCTGATTGGCGAGAGCCCCGTCATGCGTTCGCTGTACCAGCTGATCGGCAAGGTACTGCACAACCCGGTGAATGTACTGCTTACCGGCGAGACCGGCACCGGCAAGGAACTGGTGGCACGGGCAATCCATGACTACGGCTTCCGCCGGACGCGGCCCTTCATTGTGCAGAATTGCGCTTCACTGCCCGAGAATCTGCTTGAAAGCGAAATGTTCGGCTATCGCAAGGGCGCGTTCAGCGGCGCCGACCGTGATCGCTCCGGGCTGCTGGATGCAGCCGATACCGGCACCCTGTTTCTCGATGAAATCGGCGACATGCCGCTGGCCCTGCAAGCCAAGCTGCTGCGCGTTCTGCAAGAGGGCGAAGTGCGCCCGCTGGGCAGCACCGAAACCCACAAGGTGGATATACGCATCATTGCGGCAACCCACCGTGACCTGAAATCCCTGGTGGAAGCCGGCACCTTCCGGGAAGACCTCTTCTATCGTCTATCGCATTTCCCTATCGAGCTGCCACCCCTGCAGGAGCGCGGCTCGGATATTCTGCAGTTGGCCCATCATTTTGCCGAGCAGGCCTGTGCCTTTCTGCAGCGTCAGCCGTGCCGCTGGTCGCCGACAGCAGAGTCACAACTGCTCGGGTATACCTTCCCCGGCAACGTCCGCGAGCTCAAGGGTGTGGTTGAGCGCGCCATTCTGCTGTGTGACGGCAATGAACTGCTGCCCGAACATTTCTCACTGCTGGGCACTGTCGACGCCAACCTGAATCTGCGCGAGCGCCTGGAACAGGTCGAGCGCAACCTGCTGATCGAATCGCTGAGACGCAATCAGGGCAACCAGACCAATGCAGCCACCGAACTGGGGCTACCGCGCCGCACCCTGCTCTATCGCATGCAGCGCCTGAACATTTCCCCGGCGGAAATCAGAATTCGGGAGAAAGCCGATGCCCGTTGAGAGATGCCGTTTGAACCGCCTGAATGACCCAAGGAGTAGCAACAGATGATGCTCGGATTTTCCTTTTTGAAACTCGCCCCACAGCCTGGACGCCACCTCAGCAGCCTGATGCTGCTGGCAGCGACTCTGTGGCTCACCGGCTGCGGTGCCAATTACAAGTTCAGCGATGGCGATTACCGTCCGCTGGGTGAACCCACCGCCACCGAACGCCGCCCGTAGCGCCAGGAGTAGCTCACCATGGAATTGGTATTCGATGTAGTCAGCGCCCCGCAACAGATGCCCGGTCTGGCCACCAGCAAGACCTTCAAACAGGCGGGCGGCATCATCGGTCGTGCCGATAGCTGCGATTGGGTGATTCCCGACACTCGGCGGGTTATTTCCGGCCAGCATGCACGGGTCAGCCATAGCGACGGGCATTTCTATCTGACGGATACCAGCAGCAATGGTATCGCGCTGAAGAGCAGCGGTGCGCGCCTCGGCAAAGGTGAGCCGCAACGCATCGAGCACGGCAACGTCTACTGTTTTGGCGAGCTGGAAATCCGCGCCCGGCTGACCCAGGACCCATCCGTTTTTCTCGACCATGCCAGTGCACCGAATGCCGCAGGCAACATCATCCCCGATGACGCCTTCCTCGACCTGGACCCCTTGAGCGCGCTGGACCAGCAGGAGCGGTTGTACAACGAGACCGATGACCTGATGCCCGGTCTGTCAGCGGACCGTCAGGCACAACAGGATTATGCACGCATCGATATGGAAAGCCTGGCAGTGCCCGAGCTGGTCACACCGACTGCTGCGCCGGCGCCCACACCAGCACCAGAACCTCAGCGTCTGCCGCCGCGTTTCTGGGAACGCTTCGGTGCCGAGCTGGGCATCGATCTGGAACAGATGGATGATGAGCAACGCGAAGCCCTGGCGCTGCGCGTCGCCAAACTGCTGAAGATCAGCGTCGGCAATCTGCAACAGAGCCTGCGGACCCGCAGTGAATTGAAAAGCGAGATGCGTCTGGCCCAGACCACGGTCCAGACCGCTGGCAACAATCCGCTCAAACACAGCAGCGACACCACAGCGGCTCTGACTATCCTGCTACGGGACAGCGAGCCCGGTCAGCTACCGGCCGAGCAAGCAGTGAGCCGCGCGTTCCGTGATCTGCAAGCTCATCAGGTGGCGCTGATTTCCGCCAGCCGTGCGGCAGTCAAGGGCATGCTGGAACATCTGTCTCCCGAGCAGCTGACGCTGCGCTTCGAACGCGAGAACAAATCCCTCATCAGTACCGCCGGTGGACGTTGGCGCGCGTATATGCGGCTGTACAACGCGCTGGAAGAAAACAACGAATGGAGCGAACGCCTGTTCGCCCGCGACTTCGCTACCGCCTACGAAGAACAGATACGTCTTATTGCCACTCTCAACAACGATTTTCAAGGATGATCGACATGCCACGCCATATCGTTTTGCTGACTTTCTGCGCCCTGCTGGCTGTGACTGGCTGCTCGCCGTTTTCCACTACCACCAAGCTGGATCTGACTCTCGAAGGCAGCCCCAGGCTCAACCCGGACATCAATGATCGCCCCTCGCCGATCGTGGTCAGACTGATCGAGTTGCGCAATCCTGTGGCCTTTGAAAACACCGAGTTCTTTTCACTTTATCAGCGTCCGCGTGAGGTCCTAACACCGGATCTGGTAAACCAGGAAGAGCTGGAACTGCGCCCCGGCGACAAACGCAGCTACAAGCTGTCAGCCCAATCCGAGAGCCGTTACATCGGCGTACTGGCGGCCTACCGCAACCTGCCCGAAGCCAGCTGGCGCTACGTGATCCCCCTCAAGCAGAAGCGCCACAACAAGGTTGATCTGTATCTCGATGCAAGGGGCATCAGCGCTCCAGCCACTGTCACGGAAGACTGATCATGGCCACACAGAAAGTCATATGGCAGGAAGGCATGCTGCTGCGGCCGCAGCACTTCCAGCAGAACGACCGCTACTATGATCACCAGCTGAAAACCCGCACGCAACGGCAGTCCAGTTGCAGCTGGGGATTCTTCAGCCTGGAGATCGATCATCAGTTCCTCACCACCGGCAAGCTGGTGATCAGCCAGACCAGCGGTATTCTGCCCGATGGCACGCTGTTCGAATTGGGTGCCGAGCAGGAACCGCTGGCCCTGGATATCCCGCCCAACACCAGTAACAAGCCGGTGTTTCTCACCCTGCCCCTGGTCAGCGGTAATCACATCGAGGCTCGTCGTCCCGAACAGAAGGATGTGCTGGCCCGTTATGTTGCACGACAGACAGAGGTAGCCGACTCCAATGCCGGTGACAGCAGCTCGGCCCAGGTCAGTTGCGGCCAGCCGGACTTCCGCCTGGTGCTGGGTGACGCAGACGACAATCAGGCCTGCATACGCCTGAAACTCTGCCAGGTGCTGGATACCACACCGGATGGCGTGGTAAGTCTGGATCAGGACTTCATTGCTACTCATCTGCATTTTCAGAGCTGCCAGTTTCTACAGTCCTGCGTACAGGAAGTGGTCGGCATGCTCGCCCACCGCGGCGATATTCTTGCCGAACGTGTACGAGCAACCGGTAAGAACGTCGCCGCCGAAGTCGGTGATTTCCTGATGCTGCAGCTGATCAACCGGGTGGAGCCGGTGTTGCGGCATTACCTCACGCTGGAGCAGGTACATCCCGAACAGATCTACCGTGATCTGCTGGGCATGCTCGGCGAGCTGTCCAGCTACTCCGGAGAGATCCGCCGACCGCGTCTGGAAAGTCGCTATCAGCATGGCGATCAGGGGCCCAGCTTTCGCAAGCTGATGGCCGCCATCCGCCAGGTGCTGTCCATGGTGCTCGAGCAGCATGCCATTGAAATGGGCCTGCAACAGCGGCAGTACGGTATCCAGGTCTCGCCACTGAACGATCACAAACTGCTCGGCAGCGCCTCCTTCGTACTGGCGGCCAGCGCCAACTGCGACTCCGAGGAGCTGCGCCAACGCTTGCCGGCACACCTCAAGGTCGGACCGGTGGAGCGTATCCGCCAGCTGGTCAACCTGCATCTGCCCGGCATCCGTATCCGACCCATGCCCGTGGCACCAAGACAGATCCCCTTTCACTCGGGCAAAACCTATTTCGCGCTGGAGCTCAACTCCGAAGACCTGGCACAGCTGGAGCGTTCAGGCGGTTTCGCCTTCCACGTTTCCGGCGAATTCTCCGGTCTGGAAATGACGTTCTGGGCTATCAGGAGCTGACATGACCATCAGGGAACTACATCACGGCCAGGACGACCAGTCCGTCATCCTCCATCGCGGCTACGAAGCACCGGGTCAGACTGCGCTGACCGACTTTACCCCGGCG
>JASJKW010000315.1:0-4986 GCA_037621305.1 Pseudomonas sp. | reverse complement strand
GCCATTCTGAAGCGAGACCGGGTAGATGCTGTTTTTATTACACCCGTTTGCTCCAATTGCACCCAGTCTGCCTGTGCCATTGCTTATTACCTGGAATCCGAGGGTATTATGACCATCACCATTGGCCTCGTGCGCGAGATAGGCGTATCGATGCAGCCGCCGCGGATGCTGTGGACCTCATTTCCCCTGGGACACCCGCTGGGTAAGCCCAATGATGCACAGTTTCAGCACCGGGTTATCCGCCATGCCCTAGACTTGCTGGAACGACCAGAGCCTCCCGTACTGGAGGATTTTCCGCTGGATGTTCCTTACGTCGATGTCATCGATGTGCCGCCGTGTTCCATTACTTTTGCCAAACCCAAGATGGACGCCACCACCTTCCAGGCCAAATTGCAGAATGAACTGCTGTCACTGAGACCCTGGTATGACTTGAGCAAACGCAACCGCGGTAGAACGACCGTAGGCCATAGTGATTCTTCCATCGAAGAGATCCTGACTGGCATGGCACGGTGGCTTGATAACCCCGACGGACCGTTTGTCGACCTGGAATGGTTCAGGCTGGCGATACTGGACGCCAAGGCATTCTACAGCGAGGCGCTGATGGCGCAGCCAGGTGACATAGAAGTCAGGCAGGTGGAAGCCCAGATGTGGAATGAAACAGTGCTTGGTAAAGTGCTGAAAACCTACTATCAGCACTTCGAAAAAGACGCGAGACTGGCTGCGGTATGTACGGCAATAGCACCCAGACAAGCGATTTTTACCTCAACCCATGAATGGGAACCGGGATTTGCCGAGGAGACATTGCGGCGTCGAGGCCAGCTAGAGAGCAAACCTGGAGAATAGGATGACCACACAGGCACTCAAGGTGCCTTTACCGGGCCACCGTAAGGCCCTCACGATGCTGGTGCTGGCTTACGCCCTGTCCATCACGGATCGGATGATCCTGTCAATCCTGTTCCCGGATATTCAGGCAGAATTCGGTATATCCGATACCCAGTTGGGCTTGCTCGGCGGGCTGTCCTTCGCTCTCTTCTACGCCACCCTGGGCATTCCTATCGCCCGCCTGTCGGACCAGTACAGCCGCAAATGGATCATTGCCATCTGCCTTGCCCTGTTCTCCCTGATGACTTTACTCAGCGGCTGGGCAACGGGCTTTGTCATGCTGCTGCTGTTACGCATTGGTGTAGGTATCGGCGAGGCGGGTGTGAACCCTGCCAGCCACTCGATCATCGCTGACTATTTTCCTGCCGAGCGGCGTTCTTTCGCTATGGCGATTCTCATGTTAGGAGCCAATCTCGGCATGATGATCGGTTTCGTGGGCGGCGGCCTGATAGCTGAAAACTATGGCTGGCGAATCGCCTTGATGGTTGTGGGCGCCCCCGGGCTATTGCTCAGCCTCCTGTTTCTGCGTCTTCTTAGGGAGCCACCGCGGGGGTCATTCGAACAGGCCGTTGTCGAACATATATTGGCCGACCAGTCTCCCCCACCCATTCGTGAGACCGCCGCGACCATGTGGGCCAACAAGGCGATGCGGCACCTGTTAGCCGGTTCTACGATCATGGGCATGCTGACCTATGGCCTTACCCAGTGGTTGCCCACATTTCTGATTCGCGGCTATGACATGAGCCAATCCCAAGCGGGCATGATGATGGCCGGAATGTTTGGGATACTGGGCGCGGTTGGTGCCCTGGTGGGGGGAAAATTATCTGACCGCCTATCACTGCGGGGGTTCCAGTACAGTGTGTGGATGATTGCCTTCGTTGGGGTGGTGATGATTCCTTTTTGGGTGATGGCGTTTTTAGCTAACGACTTCACCCTGCTGATCGCACTCCTGATTATCCCCGCCTTCACTGGCAACTTTTACCTTGGCCCTACCCTGGCGCTGGTACAGACACTATCCCCAGTCCCTATGCGCGCGGTGGCTTCGGCAATCAAAATGCTGTGCATGAATCTCATCGGCCTGGGGCTTGGACCTCTGATCGTTGGTGCGCTGAGCGATTTTCTTACTCCGCGTTACGGTGACTCCGCCCTCAATGTGGCCCTGGCGATTTTTGTGCTGATCGGTTTCTGGGGAACGTTTCACTTCTGGCTCTGTGGCAGGGCTCTGGCGCAGCAAGCTCCGACCTGACAAATTACAACAGGGCACGCACAGTGATGGACACACCCAGCACAGCCAGGGCCAACAACACAACGCGTCGGTAAAGATCACTGCCATAGCGACCGAAAAGATAGTGCCCCAGCTTGTCCCCGATGAAAAGTGCAGGAAAAGCGAGCAGGTAATATTTCACCGACTGTAGCTCTACAATACCAGCGACAGTAAATGAGACCAGGGCCAGCGCCGACGACGCCATAAAAAATGCCATCAGCAGTGCACGACTGCGGGCCGGATCAAACTCGGTGAGCATAGTGTAGACAATCATGGGCGGGCCCGGTATGGCCAGAGCACCGTTCATCAAGCCGGACAACAGTCCTGCCAACCAGGGTAGACCAGCCCACTGCAAAGGACGCTCCGGCCTACCGACAAAAATACCCAGACAAGCTGCCAGTACTGACAGACCCACGCACAACTGAAACAGGGTCATCGGAATTGAAGCGAGGATTAACGCTCCCACAGCCGTGCCGAGACCAGACATTAGCAACAGGGGCAGCATCTGAGCCCAATTTATCAATCGATAAAAGCTACGCAGACTTAACAGACCGATCGTCAGCGCCAGAGCAGAACTCAACACAACGACCTGGGCGGGAGGCATAAACAGCGCTAACACCGGCACTGCCACAAGCGCGAAACCAAAGCCGGTAAAAGACCGCAGCACCGCCGCTACAATTATCGCAGCCCAGACAAGAGGAACTATCGACCAGTCGATGTCAGCAACTCTCACCAACCCGGACCCCCGCGGCCACAGGTCCCGCCCTGCCGCGACTCTCGCGGGCCAGCCAGCTTGGCCAGGTGATTAGCACCTGTTGGCCGGCACAAGCCAATGGTTTTGCGGCTTGCAGTGCTTCTCGCCAGGGTGCCAGCTCTACTAACACCAGACCGTAGAGGCCGCGATGCGCAATAACCGTACCGATAACTGCCTCCTCTACGGTGACCTGCTGCCCAATCATATTCGGAAAGGAAAAAGCATCGGGCTCAACCCGCAGGGGCAGTACTCTCCGGGTGATGGTGTCGAGAGGCGCAGCCAGTTCTTGCGCGATGGCCGCATCAACACAATCGGCATCAATTACTCCCTGGGCATGCAGACTGGCTTCCCGGGGTTTGATGCGCCAACTGCTGACGCCGTGAGCACCGGGTAACACACCCAACTTGTGGGTGTGCCCCTGCCACTTCAGCTCACTGCCCCAGTGGTAGCTCTCGCCATCACTAATCGGCCGCAGTAACCTTGCGCCCATATGCCAGCGAGGATCGGCGTATTTGATATATTGCCCACCTCCCTTGAGGGTGGATTGGTCGGGTAATTCCGCCAGCACTCGCCATTGGTCACTGCAATCGCGCGCGCTGAGGCCAGCGTCCTCACAGAGCGGGGAAAGCAATTCCAACAGCCCCGGGATAAACGACTTTTCGCACTCCAGCAACAGACCATCTTCGCGTGACAAGACGAAAACGTCCGCCAGAAGATAACCGCCTTCATCGAGGATATACGCTAGGACAGGTTTTTTAGTCACATTGGCCAGGGAAACGGTGAGCAAAGGCTGCAGTGTCTCTGCCGCTCTCTCGCCGCCAAGCTTTACTACGCCACGGGATTCAAGCAAATATGCCTGGTCCTGAAAAAGGTTTTGCATGGGAGCCATTGATGCTGCCAGAAGTGAAGGCTGATCAGACATTATTCATCTGCCCACATCTGGTGGTGGGCGGCAGTAGACACCGCCTCCTGAAACAATTCGTCGACCCGAAGGGGACCGCTATTGGTTTCCGAGTGACCGGTCGCATAGCTACACACTTTCTGGCAGAGACCACAATTATCGACCCGCTCCCGGTAGAACTTACAGCGTGCGGCATCGATTTTGTAACGCTCACCGGGCGTCGGTGATGAAATCGCCTGCACCGGGCCTATTTTTACGCAGTCAAGGCAATGGGTGCAGTCGTCCACCGGATCAATGCGCCGGGTAGTTTGCAGTGGCGCTTCGGTAAACAGGCAGGTCAATCGGGTGCGGGTGCCGAACTCGGGCGTAATCAATAGGCTGTGGGTGCCAATGGTACCCATGCCAGCGGCCTCTGCGACATGCGCGAAGGAAACCGACGCCTTAATCACGCCAGGGCGCATGGGCAAACCGCGACTGGGCAGGGCGATGGTGCGATACCCCTGCTTTTTCAGTAGCCTCGACAGATCGTAATTGGCCTGATCGATTTCTTTGTTTAATTGATTGACGTGTGGGGCGAGCAACTCACCGGTTTTGACGCTGCCCGCATACTTTATCGGGTGCTTGATCAGGTTCATGACCTCGGAATCGTATTCCATCCCCAATACCACACAGGCTTTAGCCGAGGGCAGGAAGGTTTTTACGCCATATAACAAGTCCGGGTGGGAGTTTTCATCAATCGCGACAACGCCAAGCAGGTCTGCACCAATATACTGACGGGTTTGTTCAACCCAGTGCGAGCCGAAGGATTCATTCTTCGACTCCGTAGCATCAATTAAACTTATCAGGTTCACTACCGCTAGCCTCCGCGCTTAAAGCAATGCCTTGAGATCTACCCGACAGGTCTCAAAGGCGTCGTAATCCAGCTCAGAGCCGATACCGGGCTCGGGTGATAGTAACGCCTCACCGTCTACAATCTGCATGGGGTTGACCAGTATATCTGACACCAACTTGTCCGGGCCTGAAAATTCCCCGGCGGGTTGCACATGCGGGCAGGCGCAGGCCAGCGCCAGTTCATGCAGTGACGCCGCACTGGTCTGAATGCCGTTACCCATTTCTACCCGAATACCGGCGGACACACACAGAGCGATGATTTCACGGCACTTCTGGTAGCCGCCGTTTTTGGCG
>JASJKW010000314.1:0-2686 GCA_037621305.1 Pseudomonas sp. | reverse complement strand
CGGGGTGATTACGGCCAGTCGGCACCTGAGCGTCAACGTACTCGGTTGTCGCCAGGAGTCCATCGCCCGCCGCTTCGCCGGCATGGTGGACGGGGTGGCCGGTGAGGAGCGGTTCGATGAGGGTGCCTGGGCACCCGGTCTCAGTGAGGTGCCGGTACTCAGTGATGCACTGGCCAGTTTCGAGTGCCGGGTGGTCGAGGCCATGCCGGCCAGCACCCATGACATGTTCCTCTGCGAGGTCATCCGCGTGACTGGGCAGATGGAAGAAGAGGATCCCCTGATCTATTTCAACGGACAATTCGCCGCCCTGGCCTGAGCCTGGGTGTTGCAGCCTGAATAACAACAAAGTGAGAACCGACATGACTACTGCTTTGAAAAGCTCTGCTATCGACAACGCCATCCAGCCTTCCGCCGCTGAGCTGATCCAGCGCGCCCATGACATGATCCCCATGCTGATGGAGAAAGCTGATTCGGTCGAAAAAAACCGCATGGTGTCACCTGAAACCATTCAGGCGTTTGTCGATGCCGGATTCTTCAAGATTCTGCAGCCGGCCAAATACGGCGGCTACGAAATGAACCCGGCGGTGTTCTACAAGGTGTTGATGGAGCTGGGCCGTGGCTGCTGCAGTAGCGCCTGGAACATGATGATTCTGGGTGTGCACCAGTGGGAATTTGGCAGTCTGCCGGATCAGGCCTGTAAGGATGTCTGGGGTGCCGACGACAAGACCATCATCGCTTCGTCCTACCCTCCCTTCGGTAAGGTCGAAGAAGTCGAAGGCGGCTATCAGATCAGTGGCACCTGGAAGACCTCCAGCGGTTGTGACCACGGCAAGTGGGCCTTCCTCGGCGGATTGCGTCGGGATGCCGAGGGCAATGTGATCGATCGTCTATCCATGCTGGTGCCGGCCACCGACTTTGAAATCGAAGATGACTGGCATGTGTTCGGCCTGGCCGGTACCGGCAGCAAGAGCCTGGTGGTCAAAGGTACTTTTGTGCCTTACCACCGTACGCACAGCTTGATCCAATACAACGAAGATGATCGCGGCACGCATTATCTGTATCCGTTCAACCAGATTTTCTTTGGTTCGGTGTCGGCATTGATCGTGGGCATGGCCCAGGGCGGTATTGATGAATACATCCGCCAGATGAGCGTACGCACCAGCACCCTCGATGGAAGCAACGCCTCGCTCAGCCCCTACGTCAAGGACCGGCTGGGTAACGCGGTAGTGCGGGTCCGTTCCGCCCGTGCCCGCCTGCTGCAGATGATGGCCGAAACCACCGAAATCGTGGAGCGAGGCGAGTTGGTGCCGACCCATGACCGGGTCCATCACATGCTGGATATCGCTCGAGTAGGGCGGGACTGTGAAGAGGCAGTGATGTTGCTGTTCAAGGCGACCTCGGCACGCGGTATCTACCTGAGCAATCCGCTGCAACGCATCCTGCGCGACGTTATCGCGGCTTCCAACCACATCACTCAGAACGCTGACGACACTGCCGGCATGCTGGGCGCTTATCTGCTAGGTCAGCAATTGCCACCCATGGTCTTTGGCCTGGAACCGGTATCGCTGAACAGCTGATGCAATTTGGGGGTTACCCCAAATAAGACTGTGGCAGCCGCGAGTGCGGTTGCCATGGGATAAAAATAAAAGGCGGGTGTACCGCCCACATCTGAGGTTGTCTTATGTCTTATCAAAGGTTGAACAAGACGTTTCAATTGTCAGCACTCAGTGCTGCCATCCTGCTTTGTTCTGCATTGCCTGCCCATGCCTTTCAGTTCGATACAGATAACTCCGACCTTCGTATCCGTCTGGATACCAACGTCAAATACAACGCTGCCTGGCGAGTCAAGGATCAACAGAATCGCCTGATCGCCGATATGACCCTGGATGACGGTGATCGCAACTTCGACAAGGGCTCGATGATCAACAATCGAGTTGATCTGTTCTCCGAGTTCGACGTCAACTACCGCGGTATGGGCGTGCGCGTCAGTGGCGCGGCTTGGTATGACCGCGTCTACAACCGCAAGAACGACCACGACAACCCGGCCACCGCCAACAACCTGTCCGTGGACTACAACGAGTTCACCGATGAAACCCGCGACCTGCATGGCCGTGATGCCGAATTGCGTGATGCCTTTGTGTATTCCGACTTCAGTCTGACCGACGATGTGTGGGGCGTAGTACGGGCAGGCCAGCATTCGCTGCTCTATGGCGAAAGTCTGTTCTTCGGTAACAATGGTATCGCCGGCGGCATGATGCCGATCAACGCCATTCAGGCGCTGTCGGCACCCAACTCGCAGTTCAAGGAACTGGTGCTGCCGGTCAAGCAGATCTCCGGTGACCTGCAGCTGACCCCCGCATTGTCATTGGGTGCCTACTACCAGTTCGAGTGGGAGCGCACGCGCATTCCGGCGGCGGGCAGTTATTTCAGCCCGGCGGATCTGCTGGATGGTGGCGGTGAGCGCATTCTCGCGGCCCCGGGTGTATCGCTGTATCGCACCAGCGATATCGAAGCACGTGATTCCGGGCAGTGGGGCTTCCAGCTGCGCTACCGGGCCGACAGTATCGACACCGACTTCGGTCTGTATGCGATCAATTACCACGACAAGAACTTCCAGGTGCAGACCCGGCCGTTCGCGGTACCGCAGCCCGGTGTCGCGGGTGACATCGTGGGTGGCGAGCATATG
>JASJKW010000313.1:0-9617 GCA_037621305.1 Pseudomonas sp. | reverse complement strand
GCAGTTGCAACCAGGGCATAAGGGTTCCTTGAGCAGAAAAAACAAAGGGAGCGACAGGTCGCTCCCTAAAACACGGATCATAAGCTTTGAGGTTGCTGCTTGTCAGCTTATGCCGAGCTTATGTTCCAGGTAGTGAATGTTCACACCACCCTTGCAGAACTCTTCATCGCGGACCAGTTCACGGTGCAGCGGTGTGTTGGTCTTGATGCCGTCGACAACCAGCTCATCCAGGGCGTTGCGCATGCGCACCATGGCTTCGTCGCGGGTGGCGCCGTAGGTGATCAGCTTGCCGATCAACGAGTCGTAGTTCGGCGGTACCTTGTAGCCGCTGTACAGATGCGAGTCCACCCGCACACCATTACCGCCGGGTGCATGGAAGAAGGTCACTGTACCGGGGCTGGGCATAAAGCTGTTGGGGTCTTCAGCGTTGATACGGCATTCGATGGAATGCCCGCGGATAACCACATCTTCCTGCTTGATGCTCAGCGGCTGGCCGGCGCAGACCAGAATCTGCTCCTTGAGAATGTCGATACCAGTGACCATTTCCGAAATCGGATGCTCTACCTGGATTCGGGTGTTCATCTCGATGAAGAAAAACTCGCCGTTCTCGTAGAGAAACTCGAAGGTGCCGGCGCCACGATAGCCCAGATCGATACAGGCTTGTACGCAGCGGGCCTGAACCTCGGCGCGGGCCTTCTCATTGATACCGGGAGCAGGAGCTTCCTCGATGATCTTCTGGTGGCGACGTTGCAGCGAGCAGTCGCGGTCACCCAGATGAACGGCATGACCCTGACCATCGGAAATGACCTGAACTTCCACGTGGCGCGGGTTGGTCAGGAATTTCTCCAGATAGACCACCGGGTTGCCGAAAGCAGCACCGGCTTCGGTGCGGGTCAGGCGGATCGATTTGATCAGATCTTCTTCCTTGTGCACCACGCGCATACCGCGACCACCACCACCACCGGACGCCTTGATGATCACCGGATAGCCGACGCGACGACCGATTTTCAGGCATTCCTGCTCGTCTTCGGGCAGCGGGCCGTCGGAGCCGGGTACTGTGGGTACGCCGGTTTTCTTCATCGCGGCGATGGCCGATACCTTGTCACCCATCAGGCGGATTACGTCCGCGCTGGGGCCGATGAAGGTGAAGCCGGAGCGTTCGATCTGCTCGGCAAAATCGGCATTTTCCGCGAGGAAGCCGTAGCCGGGGTGGATAGCGTCGGCGCCGGTGACTTCAGCCGCGCTGATGATGCGCGGGATGTTCAGATACGACTCGGTGGCAATCGCTGGACCGATGCAGACGGTTTCGTCAGCCATGGCCAGGTGCATGAGTTCGCGATCGGCAGTGGAGTGCACTGCCACAGTCTTCAACCCCAGCTCCTTGCAAGCGCGGATAATGCGCAGTGCAATTTCGCCGCGGTTGGCTATGAGTACTTTGTGCATCGCTGCCTCCGGGTCAGGCTCAGGCGATGCTGAACATGGGTTGATCGAATTCCACTGGCTGACCATCGTCGACCAGGATGGCTTGAATGACGCCGGTCTTGTCGGATTCGATATGGTTCATCATCTTCATCGCTTCGACGATGCACAGTACATCGCCGGCTTTGACGGTCTGACCGACTTCAACAAAAGACGGGGACTCAGGCGACGGCGAACGGTAGAAAGTACCGACCATGGGTGAGCGAACCAGGTGACCGGCAGGTTCGGCCGGTGCGGCCTCGGCAACCGGGGCGGCAGCTGCAACAGGAGCTGCGGCAGGTGCCGGCGCAGCGGCTGCCGGCGCCTGGAAATATTGAGGCATGGCGGCCTGCTGGCTGTGCCGGCTTATCCGAACCGACTCTTCGCCTTCGTGAATTTCCAGCTCGTCAATGCCGGACTCTTCAAGCAGTTCGATGAGTTTCTTTACTTTGCGGATATCCATTGATACTTGCGCTCCAGGGCAATGTTGATCGTGTCAGTTTTGTTCGAGTCTGCGTACAGCTGCCTGCAGGGCCATTGTATAGCCCTCGGCTCCCAGTCCGCAGATGACTCCTTCGGCAATGTCCGAAAAATAGGAGTGATGGCGAAAAGGTTCGCGTCTGTACACATTGGAAAGATGCACTTCGATGAATGGGATGCTCACCGCCAGCAATGCGTCACGTATTGCGACACTGGTGTGGGTAAATGCAGCCGGATTGATGATGATGAAATCAATTGCTTCGTCACGGGCGGCATGAATGCGCCCGATCAATTCGTGTTCGGCATTGCTTTGCAACGTCTGCAATTGATGGCCATCGCGCTGGGCCTGTTCAAGCAGGCGGGCGTTGATCTGAGCCAGAGTCACGGCGCCGTAGACGCCGGGTTCGCGGCTGCCTAACAGGTTCAGGTTGGGTCCATGCAGGACCAGGAAGCTGGCCATTCAGAATATTCCAGGCGTTGGTTGGCGATTGACTTGGCAGTCATCAGTAGTGGGCGAGAGTTTGCCGGATTCGCAAAGGGCTGTCCAGAACCAGTCGTATGTCATCAGATGACTGCATGATGGCTGGGTTTTTGCGGAAATTGAGTTTGATATCAGCCATCCACGCCCTGCATATGCTGAATAAAGGTTTCCCGTCCCACTTCACCCTGAATGCGCAGTTCAGCCATCTCCTGGCCCTGTTGGCCATAGAAGAGGAAGGCGGGGGGGCCGAACAATTGTTGTTCGGTCATCCAGGCGCGTTGATCCGGTGTGTTGTCGGTGACGTCCAGTTGCACGCGGACAAAACTGTCCAGTCCTGCGCGGACGCTGGGATGATTGATGACTTCCCGTTCGATCACCTTGCAGCTGATGCACCAGTCGGCAGACAGCTCGACGATGGCCGGCTGGCCGGCTGCTTTGGCCTGGGCCAGTTGCTGACGAACGGCGTCGGCCGTGGTCACCTTGGTGAAGTAGCTGCTTGAACTGTTGCTGGCAGAGAGGTTGCCGCCGCCAAGGGAATGCAGCGGTCGCAGGGGGTCTGAGTTGCCGGCGAGCGCGCCGAACAGGGCGGCGGTAGCATAGATGGCGAACAGCAGTGCTGCGGTTTGCCCCAAGCGGGCAATGCCGGAGCGCGGTCCACGCTCGAACAGGCCCAGTTGCACGGCCATGCCGGCGGTGAGTGCGGCCCACAGCGCAAGGCTTACGGGGCCGGGGATGACCCGCTCCAGCAGCCAGATGGCCACGGCCAGCAAACCGAAGCCGAAGAATTGCTTGACCTGATTGAGCCAAGGGCCGGAGCGGGGCAGCAGGGTTTTGCCGAACATCGCTACCAGGATCAGTGGCACGCCCATGCCGATGGCCAGGGCGAACAGGCGCAGGGCGCCGCCCAGCGCATCACCGGTAGCACTGATATAGATCAGCGCACCGGCCAGCGGGGCAGAAATGCACGGGGAGACCACCAGGGATGACAGCGCGCCCATAATTGCCGCGCCGGGAATCGAGCCGCCACGGGCGCGGTTACCCAGCCTTTCCGCGGGGCCGCTGATAAAGGCGGGCAGGCGCAGGTTGAATACGTCGAACATGGCCAGGGCGAACAGCACGAAAAAGGCAGCGAAGACGCCCAGTACCCAAGGCGACTGCAGGCGCGCCTGAATATTCAGCGCGGCGCCGAACATGCCGATCAAGGCACCGACCGCAGCAAAGGTCAGGGCCATACCGAGTACATAGCTGACGGACAGGGTGAAGGCGCGCGTCCGATCAATGTTTTCGCGGCCCAGGACCATGCCGGTGAGGATAGGCACCATGGGCAGTACGCAAGGGGTGAAGGTCAGTGCCAGACCGGCGGCGAACAACAGCAATAATGACAGCCACAGGGACGAATCATCGCTGGTTGAAGCGCGGGCAGCGCTGGTAGCGGTGCCGGGTTCGGTATTGCCGTTGGCGCTGGGCAGGTCCAGCAGCAAGGTTTCCGGCGGATAGCACAGGCCGGCATCGGCGCAGCCCTGGTACTCGACCCGCAACTGCTTGGCAGCTGTGTTGCCCGGTGCTACATCCAGCAGCACGGCGAGGCTGTTGTAATACACTTCGACATCACCGAAGAACTCATCGGTGCGCTCGACGCCGTCCGGCAGATTGACCTGGGTGATTTGTGCATCGCCACCCAGCAGCTCGAACTTCAGGCGATGGCGGTACAGATAATATTCAGGGGTGACATCGAACTGCAGCTGGATGCTCTCGGCATCCGCCTGGACAATACCGGCCCGAAAGGCCTCGTGCACTGGCAGGAACTGGGTGGCGCTACTGCTGCCCACACTACCGAGCAGGTTAGCGAGGCCGCTGTTTCCCGAGGGGTTGGCTGTGGCCAGAGCAGCATTGCCGGTCAGTAGCAGGGTAATCAGCAGAAGGCGTATCAACGACATGGGCATATCCGAATAGGGCTTGCCGGTATATTAAAGCCTGTCACTGCGAATGCCAGTGACAAACTGCCACCGGGTTTGTCAGACGCGTTCTATGCGATCCGGGTGAATGACGATGCGTCCCTGGCGATACAAACCGCCGATGGCCTTCTTGAAGTTGCCTTTGCTGACGCCGAACAGGCGAGCGATTTCCGGGGCGGCGCTTTTGTCGCTCAGGTTCAGCACGCCGTCATTCTCATCCAGCGTCTGCATGATCAAGGCCTGCAGGCTGTCGCCGGCATCGCGGCCCACTGGTTGCAGGCTCAGGCTGACCTTGCCGTCGGGACGTACTTCACGGATGTAACCCCGCTCGCGCTTGCCGCCGCGTACGAACTTGAAGATCTCATTCTTGTGGATCAGTCCCCAATGGCGGTCATTGATGATCGCCTTGTAACCCAGATCCGTGGGTTCGACGACCAACAGGCTCACGGCCTCGCCGACCTCATAATTGGGTGGGGTCTGGTCCAGATGACGGTCCAGACGCGCTGTGGCGGTAATGCGTTCGCTGTGCTTGTCGAGGTAGACATGCACCACGCAATAATCGCCGACCTGCAGCGGGCGTTTTTCTTCAGAGTGCGGCAGCAGCAGGTCTTTCGGCAGCCCCCAGTCGAGGAACAGCCCCACGCGGGTGATTTCAACCACCTTCAGGCTGGCAAACTCGCCGACCTTGACCTTGGGATGCTCGGTGGTGGCGATCAGCTTGTCTTCGCTGTCGCGGTAGATGAACACGCGCAGCCAGTCACCGATCTCGGTGGGCTGGTCCTTCGGGATGTAACGATTGGGCAGCAGAATCTCGCCATGGGGGCCGCCGTCGAGATAGAGGCCGAAGCCGGTATGCTTGACGATCGACAGATTGTTGAAGTGTCCGATGGCGGCCATGAAAGTACATCCTGAGTAAGCGAGAAGGGCTATTCTAGCTGATACGGGCTAGGGCGGGGCGTTTGACTCGGGTTGATTTTCGGCCGCTGGGCAATGGTTATTCTGCAGTGCCCTGATGGTATGCTTGCAGCTGCACAGACACAGGAGAGGGTAGATGAAATTTTCCAGACGTACGCAGGGGACGAGCACTGCATCGGGTAATCGACTCGATAGTGAAAACGGTCGCTTGCTGGGTAAGATAATTGCCGTGGTATTAGTCGTCTATCTGCTCATCTGCCTGCTGGTTGGCTGGTACTGGAGCCGCGAGCCGGATCTCGACGATCTAACCGTATTGCCAGTGGGCAACACCGAAATGCTGACCACAGGTTCGCATACGGCGCGCACGCTGCAGGCGCTGGGGGGCACCTTGTTGGATAAGCCCGGCGGCTTCCTGAGCAACGACATAGCGCCGCCTGGGATCTGGCTGGATAACATGCCCAGCTGGGAATTCGGCGTGCTGGTGCAGGTGCGCGACATGACCCGCTCGATGCGCCGCGATATGGCCCGTTCGCAATCCCAGTCCACCGAGGATGCTGATCTGTCCCGGGCCGAGCCACGCTTCCATTTCGACCACAACAGTTGGGTAATGCCGGCCAGCGAGAGCGAATACCGTGACGGACGCAAGGCGCTCAACAACTACATCACTCGTCTGGAAAGCGGCAACGCCAGCTTCTATGCCCGCGCCGACAATCTGGCCGGGTGGATTGGCGATGCCAGCACCCGACTGGGCTCGCTGTCCCAGCGGCTGTCGGCCAGTGTGGCGCGCACACCGCTCAATGATGGCGGTCGTGAGCGTGCCAAGACGCCTTGGCTGGAAATCGACAATGTGTTCTATGAGGCCCGTGGCAGTGCCTGGGCGCTGGTGCATCTGTTGCGCGCGGTGGAGAAGGATTATGCCGAAGTGCTGAACAACAAGAATGCCCTGGTCAGCCTGCGCCAGATCATCCGCGAGCTGGAGGCTACCCAGGCGTCCATGTGGAGTCCGGTGATCCTCAATGGTGGCGGTTTTGGCATGCTGGCCAACCACTCGCTGGTCATGGCCAACTATCTGTCGCGCGCCAACGCGGGCCTGATCGATCTGCGCCGTCTGCTTGAGCAGGGTTGAGGCAGGACGGACCATGAGTAAACGTCAGACAGGATTTGGCTCCCTTGGGGGCTTGGTGTTTTCCACGGATACCGGCCGTATGTGCCCGGAGTGCCGACAGCCAGTGGACACCTGCAGTTGCGGCCAGCCGCAGGTTGCCGCAGGCGATGGCATCGCCCGGGTGCGCCGCGAAACCAAGGGCCGGGGCGGCAAGACGGTGACCACCATCAGCGGTCTGGCATTGCTACCCGATGAGCTAAAGGCCCTGGCCAAGCGGATCAAGGCCCGCTGTGGCTGTGGTGGTTCGGTGGTCGACGGCGTTATCGAGATTCAGGGCGACCGTGCCGACATGCTGTGCGAATGGCTCACTGCCGAGGGTTTCAAGACCAAACGGTCCGGTGGCTGACATCCTGACGCTGGACTCATTGCTTTGACTCTCTCCGGTTTACTGTCTGCAGCGCGCCATCGTCCTACCCATAACCGGGTCTGGGCGTTGGCGACGCCGATGATTCTGTCCAATATCAGTGTGCCGCTGGTGGGTCTGGTGGATACCGCCGTGATCGGCCATCTGGACGGTGCCCACTATCTGGGTGGGGTTGCGGTAGGCGCGACGCTGATGACCTTCATCCTGTGGTCGGCAGGTTTCCTGCGCATGGGCACCACAGGTTTTGCTGCTCAGGCGTGCGGTGCCGAGGACGGCCATCAGTTACGTCTGGTGTTGCTGCAGCCGTTGTGGCTGGCAGTTCTTATTGCACTGCTGGTCTGGTTGCTGCATGAGCCGTTGCTGGCGGCAGGCCTGTATTACCTCGATAGCAGTGCCGAGCTGCTGGAACAGGCGCGGATCTACGTCAATATCCGTCTGGTGAGTCTGCCGGCCGCGCTGGCCAATTTCGTTCTGGTCGGTTGGTTCATCGGTGCTCAGCGCGCCCGCGCACCGCTGTATCTGTTGCTGGCGGTCAACCTCACCAATATCGTCCTCGATGTGCTGTTTGTCGTAGTGCTGGACTGGGGAGTGGCAGGCGCTGCCTGGGCCACCGTCATCGGCGACTACACAGGTTTGTTACTGGGCCTCTGGCTACTGAGTCCGGTGTTGGCGCGTTATCCGGGCGTGATGCCCTGGCTGGATGCGCTGCGGCTGCGTGGCGCGGCGCCGATGATCCGAGTCAATAGGGACATCCTGATCCGCACCCTGGCGCTGGAGGTGGTGTTCTACCTGCTGGTGCTGCAAGGCGCTCGGCTGGGCGACTCGGTGGTGGCGGCCAACGCGGTGCTGCTGAATTTCCTGTTGCTCACATCCCATGGCCTGGACGGTCTGGCCCATGCTGTAGAGGCGTTGGGCGGGCATGCCATGGGGCAGCGCAATCGGCTGGCGCTCAAGCGGGTATTGGTGATCAGTACGCTATGGTCACTGGTGCTGGGCGTGGGTTTTGTATTGACCTTCAATCTGTTCGGTAACCAGATTGTCAGTCTGTTGACTGATCTGGAATCGATCCGTCAGGTGGCTTTCGTTTATCTGCCGTGGATGGCCTGGATGCCGCTGGTCGCCGTCTGGAGCTATCTGCTGGATGGGCTCTTCGTTGGTGCTACCCGGGCTCGGGCCATGCGCAACGCCATGCTGCTTGCCGTGGTATTGGTCTACCTGCCAGCGGCCTGGCTGCTGCGCGATACCGGTAATCACGGCGTCTGGCTGGGCTTCCATCTGTTCATGCTGGCGCGTGGTGTGCTGCTCGGTGGCTGGTTTATCTGGCTATGGCGTCGGGATCGGTGGATGCCGGCCTGAGCCAGCAATGCAGGTAGCGGCCCAGATGCCGGTAGGCTGGATGACGGCTGTACAGTAACTCCTGCTCGATCACCTGCTGCGCATCAGCCTCTGCCTTGAACGGCTCATGCATGTAATCGTGGAACACCCGTACGCCGGTCTGCTCGCGGCAGTCAAACGCTGCAGCGGTTATCCATGCATGCACATCGCGTGGGTCCAGTGGTTGCTGCGGGGTCAGGCTGCGTTTGCCTTCGCCTGCCAGCTGATTGCGCTGCAGTTTGCGGAACTGGCCCTTGATCAGATTCTTGTAGATCAATGCATCACGATTGTAGAACGCCAGTGACACCGCGCCTTGGTCCTCGATCAGTTGCCGCAGGCAGCGCAGGGCGGTAGCCGGGTCTGCCAGCCACTCCAGCACAGCATGGCAGATTACCACATCATAACGCTGCCCCAGGGCAGGCAACTGTTGCAGGGGCAACTGCAGAAACTGCACTGTTTGGCCTGGCTGCAATGGCTGAGTTTCCAAGCGTTCCCGAGCGGCCACGAGCATTTCTTCTGCCGGCTCGGATACCGTTACGCTGTGGCCGCGTTGCAGCAGCCATTCACTGATATGCCCGAGCCCGGCGCCCACATCCAGAATACGCAGTGACTGGCCTTCCGGTGCCAGCTCGGCCAGCCATTCCTGCAGGTCGCGGGTGAGCACGGCAAGGCGAATCGCCCCCTTGGGGCCGGCGTATATCTTGCGCGCGAAATGAGTGCCCAGCTGGTCAAAATACCGATCGGTCATGGGAGTTTTCTGCTGAATTCAAGGTGCCTGATTATACCAGACGGCATGAACTTGAGAGCCTAACGGCTTGACCGGATTGAAATTCAACGAACTTCTCGGCGAGCAGCAGGTCGGTATTTACTCAGGCTATAACCCAAGAGGAAAGACCATATGCGCTTAAGTAAAAATTTGATCCGAGCTTCCGCTGTAGGGCTCGTGGTAGGACCGACTTACGCAATGGCAGCTGACGCAGTCTCCAACCTGGGCATTATCGTTGCTGCCGACAAGTACGAGATGAATTCGGATAACAATAATGTCGATGGCCGTGATGAGACGGTTGGCAAAGGCGGTGTTTTCTACAATTACGGCAACAAGATGACCGGCGGACCAGGCACCATCTTCCAGGTGGGCATTGACGCCAAATATGGTGAAAGGAATGACAGTGAAGTCAAAGACGCCCGCGCCGAGGCCGATCTGGGTAGGCGCATGCCGTTGAGCGATAACAGTAATTTCGACATGCTGGTCGGTGTTGGCTATGACTGGACACGCTTTGAGCTGGAACGTGGCAATGCTGATGCAGAGCTGAGCAACAAGAGCCCCTTCGCCAAGGCGGCGTTGGGCTGGCACCATCAGGGCGACACCGTGACCACGCGCCTGGAAGTGGGTACCCGTTACAGCATCGAAGGTGAAGGCAAGGT
>JASJKW010000312.1:0-3048 GCA_037621305.1 Pseudomonas sp. | reverse complement strand
GGTATGGCTGACACTGGCGGTGTCACCTATATTGACTTCTTCGTAGGTGCGGCTTTCTAGCATGGACATTGGTTGACTCCGATAGTGTCTGAACCCGGCATGCAACCGTATTCAGACAAGTGATGAAACAGAACCGTGTTTTGTATTCTTCGGCATTACTGGTAATTTTGCGCAGTACGCTGGTACCTCATGAATAATAACAGCGCAAGTGCCTGGGGTCTGTTGATGCCATGCCCGGCACCTGACGATTTCAACGGGAGAGAAGGATCAAATGGAAGCAACGTTCTGGAATGACAAGCGCCCACCGGGGGTTCCCCACGATATCGACATGAGCCAGTTCAATTCAATCATTGACGTGTTTGAATCGTCCTGCGCGCAACATGCCGATAACCCTGCATTCACCAATATGGGCGTAACCCTGTCTTACGGGGAGCTTGAGCGTTACTCGGCGGCGTTTGCCAGCTATATCCAGAATTATACTGATCTGAAACCCGGTGATCGTATCGCCATTCAGATGCCCAACGTACTGCAGTTTCCCATCGCCGTATTCGGCGCCATGCGTGCTGGCCTGGTTGTCGTCAATACCAACCCTTTGTATACCGCGCGGGAAATGCGCCACCAGTTCAGCGATTCGGGCGCGCGTGCGCTGATCTACATGAACCTGTTTGGCCATCTGGTGCAGGAAGTGCTTCCGGATACCGATATCAAGTACCTGTTCGAGGCGCGCATGGGCGACATGTTACCTCCCGTCAAGGGCTTGCTGATCAATGCGGCCGTCAAACATGTGAAGAAGATGGTGCCGACCTACCGGTTGCCCCAAGCGGTGTCATTCAAGAGTGCACTGAAGCGTTGCCGGGATGTCGCGCCCTTGCCTGTAGCGCGTACTCTGGATGATATCGCCGTATTGCAGTACACCGGTGGTACCACCGGTCCAGCCAAAGGCGCCATGCTGACGCACGGTAACCTGGTCGCCAACATGCTGCAGGTACACGCCAACCTGCAGCAGGTCGACAAGGATGGCCAGCGGCTGATGGGCGACGGTGGAGAAGTCATCATTGCGCCGCTGCCGCTGTATCACATTTTTGCATTCACGGTGAATTGCATGTGCATGATGCTGGCGGGACATCACAACGTGTTGATCACCAACCCGCGTGATATTCCCGGCTTTATCAAAGAGCTGAAGAAGTGGCAGTTCTCGTCGATCGTCGGCCTTAATACTCTGTTCGTGGCGCTCATGGAGCACCCCGAGTTCAAGGATCTGGATTTCTCTCGATTGAAGAGCACCACCTCCGGCGGCACGGCGCTGGTCAAGGCGACCGCTGAGCGCTGGCAGAGCAAAACAGGTAGCGGTATCGGTGAGGGCTACGGTCTGACCGAGTGCTCGCCGGTGGTCTGTTCCAGTCCGGGTGACGGCCTGGCCAGGCTTGGCAGCGTAGGCCTGGCGGTACCCGGTACAGCGCTGAAGGTAATTGATGAAGAGGGCAATGAGCTGCCGATGGGCGAGCGAGGCGAGCTGTGCGTCAAGGGGCCTCAGGTGATGAAAGGTTACTGGCAGCGGCCCGATGCCACCGCCGAGGCGATGGATGCGGATGGTTGGTTCAAGACGGGTGACGTGGCCATCATCGATGAAGATGGTTTTGTCAGTATTGTTGATCGCATCAAGGATCTGGTCATCGTATCCGGCTTCAATGTGTACCCGAACGAAATCGAAGATGTCGTCGCAGCCCATCCCAAAGTAGCTAACGCGGCTGTCATCGGTGTGCCGGACGAAAAATCCGGCGAAGCGGTGAAGCTGTTTGTGGTGCCGTCTGCGGACGATCTGACGGTGGAGGAGCTGAAAGCCTATTGTCGGTCAAACTTCACCGGTTACAAGGTGCCTAAATATTATGAGATCCGTAAGTCGCTGCCCATGACGCCGGTTGGCAAGATATTGCGTCGCGAATTACGCGACGAGTAATTACCGCCTCTTGAAACATGGAAACCGGCTGACTGACCAGTCGGTTTCTGTCTTCCTCGTCCCGCTGTTTTTCATGCCCGGATTAGCCCCCGATCTATGGCTTGGCCAGAAAAAAGCTGTTAGGCTTCGGCCACTTTTCGACCAGAATCGATGAAACATTCACGGAAGGGTCGAAACGGACTTCTGCCTTAATTAAAAGACAATAGCAGCGCGGTATTGCAACCGGACGCATTACAGGGGGTATCCATGCACGAGAGTTTTTGGACTGACAAATATCCGGAGGGGATCCCTGCCGAGATCAACCCTGACCAATACTCCAACGTTCTGGCTGTGCTGAAGGAATCCTGTCAACGCTTCGCTGACAAGCCTGCTTTCACCAATCTCGGTAAGACCATTACCTATAGTGAGCTGTACCAGTTGTCTGGCGAGTTTGCAGCCTACCTGCAGAACCATGCTGGATTGCAGCCGGGTGATCGTATCGCGGTGCAGCTGCCCAACGTGCTGCAGTATCCAGTTGTGGTGTTCGGTGCCATGCGTGCCGGTTATGTGGTGGTCAACACCAACCCTTTATATACCGCACGGGAAATGGAGCACCAGTTCAAGGATTCCGGAGCCAAAGCACTGGTTTGCCTGGCCAACATGGCGCACCTGGCTGAGGAAGTGGTACCGAAGACCGATGTGAAGCACGTTATCGTGACCGAGGTCGCGGATATGTTGCCACCGCTCAAGCGAATGCTGGTGAATGCCGTGGTCAAGTATGTGAAGAAGATGGTGCCTGCATGGTCCATCCCGGGCTCGGTGCCTTTTACCCAGGCCATGAAGATCGGCGCGAAGGCCAGCTTCCGTGAAGCGAATCCGGACGCCGAAGACACTGCGGTGCTGCAATACACAGGTGGCACCACCGGCGTGGCCAAGGGCGCAATGCTGACTCACCGCAACCTGATTGCCAACATGCTGCAATGCAAGGTGATGATGCCGAGCAACATGAGCGACGGTGAAGAAATCATCATCTGTCCGTTGCCGCTGTACCATATCTACGCGTTCACCTTTCACTGCATGTCGGTCATGGTCACCGGTAATCACAATATCCT
>JASJKW010000311.1:0-18075 GCA_037621305.1 Pseudomonas sp. | reverse complement strand
TGATCGTGATCGTGATCGTGATCGTGATGACTATGGGCTTCAAACGCCGACTGCGCCAAGGCGTAATCCTCGGCGAAACTGTCATCATGCCCATGCCGGTGGCCGCCGCCGTAGGCACCCACGTCAGGCTCGAAGGGCGCCTGCAGCTGCTCGGCCCGTACCCCGCCCAACTGCACCAGCATGTCAGCCAGCACAGGGTCATATTCCAGCTGCAGGTAACCCTCTCCGATTTCAAGCAGCACATGGCGGTTACCCAGATGGTAGGCGGCCCGCGCCAGTGCGGTGGGCGAGTCGGCAGTCACCCGCAAAACCGCTTCCTCGGCAGCTCGCACCAGGATGTACTCAGCGGCATCGGTGACCAATACATCGCCGTCGCGCAGTACGGTGCCGCGGGGAAGAGCCAGACCGAGTTGCCGACCATCGTCCAGCGTCAGCAATTGCCGGCTGCGCCGGCGGCACGCCAGATCCAGGATGATGGACGAGGCGTTACCCAGCCGTGTGCAATCAACCTGCCCCTGACGTAAGAAACTATTGGCAATCTGCATGCAAATTCACTCGTTGAAAAATCAGAACAAGAAATAGCGCTGCGCCATGGGCAGCTCATCCACCGCTTCGCAGGCCAGCAGTTGACCATCGGCATACACCTGGTAGGTCTGGGGGTCGACGGTGATGGTCGGCAGCCAGTTGTTGCGCACCATGTCGTGCTTGGTGACGCTACGACAACCGCGCACCGCCTCAAGCCGCTTGTGCAGTCCCAGCCCCTTGATCAGGGGGTTGTCCAGACTGCTCTGCGAGACGAACTGCACCGAGTTGCGCACCGCCTTGCCGTAACTGCCCCACATGGGTCTGATATAGACCGGCTGCGGCGTGGAAATGGAAGCGCCCATATCACCCATGCTCGCCATTACCGCCATACCACCCTTGAGCACGATATTGGCCTTTACCCCGAAGAACGCCGGCCGCCACAACACCAGGTCGGCCAGTTTGCCGGCCTCGACCGAGCCGATGAGGTGCGCCACGCCCTGGGTCAGCGCCGGATTGATGGTGTACTTGGCGATATAGCGCTTGATCCGCTCGTTGTCCGCGCGCTCGCTGTCACCCTCAAGCGGGCCGCGTTGGAGCTTCATCTTGTGCGCTGTCTGCCAGGTGCGCAGCACCACTTCACCGACCCGCCCCATGGCCTGGGAATCCGAACTCATGATCGAGAACGCGCCCAGATCATGCAGAATATCTTCGGCGGCGATGGTTTCCCGACGTATGCGGCTTTCCGCGAAAGCCAGGTCTTCGGCAATGGCCGGATCCAGGTGATGGCAGACCATGACCATGTCCAGATGCTCGTCGATGGTATTGCGGGTGAAGGGCATGGTCGGATTGGTCGATGCCGGCAGCACGTTGGCCATGCTGGCAGCACGAATGATGTCGGGTGCATGCCCGCCGCCGGCACCTTCGGTGTGAAAACAGTGGATGGTCCGGCCCTTGAAAGCAGCGAACGTGTCTTCGGCGAAACCGGATTCGTTCAAGGTGTCACTGTGGATGGCCACCTGCACATCGGCTTCATCAGCCACTGTCAGGCAGGTGTCGATGACCGCCGGTGTACTGGCCCAGTCTTCATGGATCTTCAAGCCGATAGCGCCAGCCCGCACCTGCTCCAATAGCGCATCGCGCGAGCTGGAGCTGCCCTTGCCGAGCAGCCCGATATTGATGGGGAAAGCGTCCAGCGACTGCATCATGGATGACAAATGCCAGGGACCGGGAGTAACCGAGGTCGCCAGTGAGCCGGTCGCCGGCCCGGTGCCGCCACCGATCAGAGTGGTGGTGCCGGTGGCCAGCGCCTCTTCCACCTGTTGCGGGCAGATAAAGTGGATATGCGTGTCGATGGCGCCGGCGGTGACGATCATGCCTTCACCAGCGATGATTTCGGTGGAGGCCCCAATGATGATGTTCACCTGCGGCTGCGTATCCGGGTTGCCCGCCTTGCCGATGCCGCTGATGAGACCATCCTTGATGCCGATATCCGCCTTGATGATGCCGGTGACCGCATCGATGATCAGCGCGTTGGTGATCACCGTATCAGCGCATTCAGTGGCCAGCCGCTGCCCCTGACCCATGCCATCGCGAATGACCTTGCCACCACCGAACTTGACCTCTTCGCCGAACACCGTGTGGTCCATCTCGACCTCAGCCAGCAGGCCGGTGTCAGCCAGACGGACGCGATCGCCCACCCCATTGACCACGGTAGGTCCATAAATTTCGGTATAGGCCTGACGAGACATGGTGGTCATGGCAGATCCCCCATTACCTTGCCTTGAAAGCCGAACACCTTGCGGTCACCGCGCAGAGCCACGAGTTCGACGGTACGACGCTGCCCCGGCTCGAAACGCACAGCGTTGCCCGCCGGGATATTCAGGCGAAAGCCAGTGGCGCTTTCCCGGTCGAAGCGCAGCGCATTGTTCACTTCCGCAAAGTGATAATGGGAACCCACCTGAATCGGCCGGTCCCCCTCGTTGATGACGGCCAGCGTCAGCGTGGGACAGCCGGCGTTGATCTCGATCGGGTCGTCAGCGACCAGAATTTGACCTGGAATCATGATTACCTCGCATGGCGCCCGTAACGGGTGCCTGAAAATACGGTGATGGTTTACAGCGCGGCAAACAGGCTGATGCCATACACGGCGATGCCGGCACCGACCAACCGCGTCAACCAGTGGCTGTACTGTTTGAGCTGGAAGCCGACCAGCAGTCCGGTCATGTGCAATGCGAGAGTGCTGAACATGAAACCAGCGACGAAGCCCCAGGCTCCTTTACCAGCGGGCAATTCCACACCATGGGCCAGACCATGGAACACCGCGAAGAAACCGACCAGCGCCATGCTCGCCCACTGGGGCACAGCTCGGCGGCTGGCGATCAGCAAACCCAGTACCAGCAGCGAAGCCAGGATCATCGGTTCGATACCCGGCAGGCGCATGCCAGCCATGCCGGTAACCGCGCCGACAAATAACAGCACCAGAAAGCTGGCGGGGGTGAGGATCGCCTGGCGCAGACGCTGATGGGTCAGTGCGCTCCACAAACCCACGGCGAGCATCGCCAGCAGGTGGTCAAAGCCGGTCAGCGGATGCGTAAGCCCGGCCACCAACAGGCTATGGGTATGTTCGTGATGGCCCGGGTGTGCCCAGACCGCTCCGGTAAACGCCAAAACCATCAGGCCGACGGTGAAACTGGCCAAACGAGTTGCATAGACAGCATGTTTCATTCTCGATACTCCATTGAGCCCCTGACGGGGCAGCAGAATCCACTGTCGGATCGACAGCCATATCACATGATCGGGTTGTGCACCGTGATGAGCTTGGTGCCATCAGGGAAGGTGGCTTCAACCTGGATGTTGGCGATCATCTCCGGAACCCCCTCCATGACTTCATCACGGCTCAGCACATGGCGGCCTGCGCCCATCAGCTCAGCAACGGTACGGCCGTCACGTGCGCCCTCCATAAGGGCGGCCGTGATCAAGGCGACCGCCTCGGGGTAGTTCAGCTTCAACCCCCGCTCCCGGCGTCGTTCCGCCAACAGTGCAGCGGTGAATATCAGCAGCTTGTCTCTTTCGCGTGGTGTGAGTTCCATGCAACCTTCCTCGTTCGATCGGCAATGGCGCCTATCCCGCAGCTGTTGACAGGATAGGTCGAATTCAGCGGCCAGCCATTGGGGATGCGCCACCGCTAGTGAAAATAGTCAGGACAGTTGAGTGTGGCGTAACGCCACTATGGACAAGCCGACCGCAGCGCAGCATTCAGCCGCTGTGCGCGTCAGGTGCTCCACAAGCGCAGGGGTACGCCTTCGGTGTGCAACAACGGCGGACGCAGCTGCATCCATTCCTTGATCAGCAGCTGACGCACATCTTCTGCATACAGGCCGACGCAGCGCAACAGATAGAGCGACTGTTCATCGTCATAGGGAAGCATGGTCAAGCCAGCGCGCAGGGTATCGGTCCACGGCAACTGGACGGCAAGGGTGTCAAGCAGCTCGGCGCTCAGGCGCGGACCAAACGCCCACAGGGTGCCGTGCACCGGCTGCCCCGCAAGACCGGCAAGGCTGGTACGCAACGAGTCCTGGGCTGCAATCAGACCCTGATCAACCCAGAACAGCGAACCGTCGATCACTACCTGCATGGCCATGTGCATACGGCCCTCGTCCCAGAAGGTGGGACGGGTAATCGAACCCAGCTGGGTGATTTCCCAACCGACCGCCACCGCCCCCGACTCCAGCTCAACTCGGGTGCCGAGCAGCGCATCAGCCTGTTCGAACAGGATATTCTCCAGCGGTAACCATTCGAGCCGCCCGCCCGACTGCACTCGCAAATTCACCTGCTGCGATGCCTGACGACCGCCAGCCTTGTACCAGAGGGTGGCACCTGGCGTGGTCAGCACTGCATGAGCACCACTGGCGACAGCGATGTCGATTTCCAGCGCATCCCCGCCGGCAATACCTGCCGGGGGGTGCAGGATGGTCACATGACAGATCGACTGCCCTTCGGGATACAGCGGTTTCTGGACGAGCAAAGGCCCCTCATGCTCACGGGAAGCGAGCACGCAGCGGTTTTCATTCTGCATGGCAAAGGCAAGCGCAAGCCTGGCTCGCCACCGAGTCGGGACCTTAGACATAAACGCCGTTGAACAAAAGTTGAAAAAGCATGGGGCTGCAGTTCATCAACTGCGGAATGCGGTGACCCGATGCGAAGGCAATACAAGATGGCGGAAGCCGCCAGAACACCGGCAAGACAGGAAGTCTTGCCGGGCGTCAGATTTTACCTGTCTGGCGGCAGAAGGCAAATACTACTTTCGTAGCAGGCGTTGCAGCTCATTTTTTCCGCCAGGTCGCACTCAGGCGCTGGCGCCAGTTCGCGGCCTGCTGTTCTTCCGGTATCGTCCAGTGCGCCTGCTTGCTTTCGCACTGGACGATACCGTTGGTGCCTAACCGCAGCCGCCAGCGCTGGGCCGAAGAGTGGCTCCGCCCCGGTTCGGTAAAAACCAGCAACAGGTTGTAATCATGCTGTTTCTCGATGGGATGGGCCTGAATCGAAGCAAAGGGGTCATCTTCGTCAGCGTAGCTGAACAGGCGATTACGTGTGGCCTGGATCAACTCGCACAACTGTTCGCAGTCCAGACTCAGTCGTTCCTGGATCTTGTCCTGCTCCAACGCGCCCTTGTCCAACTGCAGCACCGAGCGGTAACAGATGATCTGTCGCTCGTCGTTGGTTGCCCATTTGCCGGAACGCTCCAGCACCTGACGGGGCAAGCCGGGGAGCTTGCGATAGTCCAACCAGATCCATTGCTGGGCCATGAGCTTTTTCGTGTAAGGCATCAGCAAACGGATTTTCCAGCGCGGTTTGCCCTTGCGCAGCCAGCGGGTGATGGCGGTGATCATGTCGTCACGCAGCAGATCCCGTATCGCATAGGTCAGTGCAATGATCAGCAACAATGCCAGGGACAGTTGCTGGTTGTCGGACCGCGCATTGAACAGGAAGTAGGTGAACAACGACATGATCAGCATGGTCGAGGCCGCCTTGACCAGTTTGCGCGTACCTTCTCCCAGCTCGGTGATTTTTGAACGCAGCAGCACCGGGTACTCCAGCAGCCGATGATAGAGACTCATCCGGTTCCAGACCCGGGTCGGGGAGCCGCGAAAATCACTGAGATACTCGCGCTCGCGACGGTGACGGTACTCCTGCTGCAGAAACTCCTCAATGGCCGCAGCAAGATCGCCATCAAGCTCGGCGTAGCCTTCCAGGGTCATGCTCTCAAGCATGAACTGTTCAGCATGCCAGGAAAAATAGATATCCAACTGCCGAAAGTAACGGCGCTGATTGCGTTGTTCCGGGATCGATTTACGCAGGCGCTGCGCAAAGTTCTGGCTCAGTCGCAACGCACGCCGAATCGGCTCTTCGGCCAGCCCGGCGCTCTGGACCTGCTGACGCAGCCGGTCCATCGACGCTCGGTACTGGAACAGCCAGGAGCCGAACATGATCTCGTAATGCGGTGACAAGAGGGCGAACGAGCTATCGGTCTTGCTGACCCGGTCCTCATCCGGCAACCCCAGCAGGCCGAAGCGGTGGGACAGCGAGTGAAAGAAGAACTGTCGCTCATCCCGCGTCCACGTGGAAAAGTCGCTCTCGTGGGGCGTGAACAGGTACAACTCGACGGAATAACGCCCTGGCTTTTTCAATGTACGAGTCAGTTGCAGGCGATGATCACCCTTGCGCTTCAGCGAGAACACAACCCCTCCACTCAAGTTCGATAGCCGACGGTGTGCGGCGCGCCTCAATCCTAGCATGACCCGCTCGACGCAACCGCGCTAACTGGCGGCTCAGCGCTGCAAGAAGGCCGGTATCTGATCTGCCACTGCATTGAGACTCTGTTCACTGCCAAGCTTGCCAGCAAGGACGCAATGGCACGCTGACACAGGTCTACAAGGAGGAACCCGAGAGCAAAAGGAGCATGCTATGCCCGCCCCTGGAGTGCATCTTCAACCGCACACATGCGCTAGTATGAACGCCAACATCTGACTACCGCCGTGCAGGATATGACGTGATGAATTACCCATGAGCTTCTTTAAGGACTTATCCCTTTCCTCCTTCAGCGCCGGCTTTGTCGCTGTGCTGGTGGGCTTCACCAGTTCCGCAGCGCTGGTCTTCCAGGCCGCCAGCGATCTGGGCGCCACGCCGGCCCAGATCGGCTCCTGGATGCTGGCGCTATGCTTGGGTATAGGTCTGTCCGGTATCTATCTTTCCTGGCGCTTCAAGGCGCCGGTAGTCACCGCCTGGTCAACACCGGGTGCTGCGGTATTGGTGACAGCCGCCTCCAGTGCCAACCTGCATGAAGCCACCGGTGCGTTCATTGTGTGCGGCTTGTTGATGGCGCTTTGCGGCTTCTTCGGCTGGTTCGAACGAATCATGCGGCGTATTCCACCGGCGATTGCAGCAGGCATGCTGGCCGGTGTGCTGTTGCGCTTCGGCATGGAGGCCTTTGCCGCGCTGGAGACCGCCTTTGGCCTGGTTTTCTCGATGCTGCTCACCTACCTGCTGGCACGGCGGTTGATTCCACGCTACGCCGTGATGGCGCCTCTGGTGGTCGGTGTAGCAGTGGCTGCACTGGGTAACATGCTGGACTTCAGCGCCCTGAGTTTCACTGTCACCAGACTCCAATGGGTCACACCAACCTTCAGCGTGCAGGCCATGATGGGCGTCGCCCTGCCGTTGTTCGCGGTATGCGTGGCATCACAGAATCTGCCCGGGCTGGCTGTGCTGCGGGCCGCAGGCTACCAGACCCCTGCTTCGCCGCTGATCGGCTGGACCGGAATGGCAACCTTGCTGCTGGCACCCTTCGGCGCCTTTGGCGTTAATCTGGCGGCCATTACTGCGGCCATCTGCACCGGCCCCGAGGCGCATGACGACCCTGCCAAACGTTACACCGCTGCGATAGTGTCCGGCCTTTTCTATCTGGTTGCGGGGGTTTTCGGCGCCAGCATTGGTGCCCTGTTTCTGGCTTTCCCCAGAGAACTGGTCCTGGCCATCGCTGGTTTTGCCTTGATCAATACCATCGGCAGCGGGCTCGTCAGCGCGCTACAGGAAGAACGGCATCGCGAAGCAGCGTTGGTGACTTTTCTGGTGACTGCCTCCGGAGTCTCCCTGCTGGGAATAGCCTCGGCATTCTGGGGGATGGTGGCGGGCGCCGGCGCTCTGCTTATTCTGCAAGCGCCAGGCCTGCAGAGTCTGCTCAATCGCAAGGAAAAGACGGAACCAGCCCAGGCTCAATCGACAGAAAAGAGCTGAGATTCTGAAAAAGCCAAAAGACGCCCATTAAAAAACCCCGCCGAGGCGGGGTTTCGCAAAATAACGTCCTGATCATCATCCTTAACGAGGGCACTTCCTGTAGCGTGTTCCTACTCCCTATTGGTATTTCTTCGCTTCCTGCGATGCATCCTTGCGAAACCAATAGTACGTAGATGGTCTGGACAGGCCCATAGGCTATTACCGTCACGCCTTGTAGGCCTTCTCCTACACATCAGAAAAGTGTCTCAGAACTGAGTCGCATCCAATTCAAACAGGGGCTCACTACCCGCCCGCACCGCTGCACTCAGCGACTGGACTCTCGGCAGCAAACGCTTGAAATAGAAGCGCGCGGTGGCCAACTTGGCCTGGTAGAAGCCATCCCCGTCCTGCTCCGCCGCCAGCGCGGCCTTGGCCATCCGCGCCCACATATAGGCATAGGCGGTATAACCGAAGGTGTGCAGATATTCCACCGACGCAGCGCCGACTTCGTTGGGGTTGGTCTTGCTGCTTTCGATGACCTGAGCCGTCAGTTGCTTGAGGTTCTCCAGTGCGGACTGCAGCGGCTGAACAAACTCGCCCATCTCAGCTGCGCCATTGTCAGTAATGAAACCGTCAATCTCATCAGCGAAGACCTTGAAGAACGCGCCGCCGTTGGCAACGGTCTTGCGGCCCATCAGATCCAGCGCCTGAATACAGTTGGTGCCGTCATAGATCTGCGCGATGCGCACATCCCTCACCAGCTGTTCCTGCCCCCACTCGCGGATATAACCATGCCCGCCGAGCACCTGCTGGCCATGCACGCAGTTTTCAAAGCCCACGTCGGTGAAGAAAGCCTTGGCCACGGGTGTCAGCAGCGCTACCAGATCTTCACCCTTTTTCTTGATCTGCTCATCTTCGGCAAACTTGCTGATATCCAGCTGCATGCCAACATAGGTCGAGAACGCACGGCTGCCTTCGTTCATGGCTTTCATGGTCAGCAGCATACGGCGCACATCGGGATGCACGATGATCGGGTCGGCGGCCTTGTCCGGCTGTGTCGCACCGGTCGGCGCACGGCTCTGGATGCGTTCACGCGCATAGGCCACAGCGGTCTGGTATGAGGCTTCGCCACAACCGATGCCCTGGATACCGATGGACAAGCGCTCGTAGTTCATCATGGTGAACATAGCGTTCAAGCCCTTGTTCACTTCACCGATCAGATAACCTTTGGCACCGTCGAAGTTCATCACGCAGGTGGCTGAACCCTTGATACCCATCTTGTGTTCGATCGATCCGCAGCTCAGGGTGTTGCGCTCGCCCAGACTGCCGTCTTCGTTGACCAGGAACTTGGGCACCAGGAACAGGGAAATACCCTTGGGGCCGGCCGGTGCGTCGGGCAGCTTGGCCAGTACCAGATGAATGATGTTTTCGGTCAGATCATGCTCGCCGCCGGTGATGAAGATCTTGGTACCGGTAACGGCATAACTGCCATCGGCTTCGGGCACGGCCTTGGTGCGGATGATGCCCAGGTCGGTGCCGGCATGCGGTTCGGTCAGACACATGGTGCCTGCCCAGGTGCCAGCGTACATGTTCGGCAGATATTTCTGCTTGAGTTCTTCGCTGCCGTGGGCGTCCAGCGCCAGGGTGCTGCCGGCGGTCAGGGCGATATAGAGTGCGAAACTGCTGTTGGCGCCGTAGATCATTTCCTCGACCTGTACGCCGAGGGTCTTGGGCATGCCCAGGCCGCCGTACTCGGCATTGCCTGCCAGCCCTACCCAGCCGCCTTCGGCGTAGGTGGTGTAGGCTTCCTTGAAGCCGGCGGGGGTGGTCACCTCGCCGTTGTTCCACACGGCACCTTCTTCGTCACCGTTGCGATTCAGCGGGGCTATGGTCTGGGAAGTGATCTTCGCGGCCTCTTCCAGCATGGCATCAGCGGTTTCAGCATCGATTGCGCCATTCAGGCCGGGCAGGCTTTGCCACAGCTGATCGGCTTCAAAGGTTTCATTGAGAACGAAACGGATGTCACGCAGGGGGGCTTGGTACTCGGCCATGGAAACTCCTCAGTCAATATGCCCGCTCGAACGGGTCGATTGGCCGATTGTAGACCGAGAACTTTTCAAACGATAGCGTCTTGTTGTGACTTTTACTTATACTTTGGTCACTATTTTAGTGCCGCGTTACTAAACCTTGATGATACGGGCTTGGTGTTGTGAGCCTGGTGCTGGAGTGCGCTGGCTGGTAGGGCCCGACCGGCCAGCGCCATCAGACGCTGAACCAGCAGCAACCTATGCACAGACTTCAGAACTGCTCCGCCCCCATCTGCATCAGCGTATCAGCACCCGCTTCCAGCGCGGCGACATGCGCCTGAGCGCGAGGTAGGAGGCGCTTGAAGTAGAACTCCTGGGTGGCCAACTTGGACTGATAGAACGACGTTTCGGAACTGTCGGCATCCAGTTTCTGCTGGGCAACCACCGCCATCTTAAGCCAGAAGAAGGCATGGATGACGTAACCGGAGAACATCAGGAAGTCCATGGCTGCGGCGCCGACTTCTTCTTTGTTCTGCATGGATTTGACGGCAACCTTCTGGGTCAGCTCGCCCCACTGGGCATTCAGTGCGGTGAGCTTGTTGAAGTATTCACCCAATTGCGCATGACCTTCATTGGCCTGGCAGAACAGGTGCACTTCCTTGGAGAAGGCGCGCAGCAGTTTGCCCTGGCTCATCAGAACCTTGCGGCCGAGCAGATCCAGCGCCTGAATGCCGTTGGTCCCTTCGTAGATAGGTGCGATGCGGCAGTCACGGACCTGCTGCTCCTGGCCCCACTCGCGAATGTAGCCGTGGCCACCGAACACCTGCATGCCCAGCAGAGTGACTTCCAGACCGGTCTCGGTCATGAACGCCTTGCAGATGGGTGTCAGGAAAGCCAGTTGATCTTCGGCGTTGGCGCGGACGGCTTCGTCGTTTGAGTAATGTGCGTTGTCCAGCAGCTGGGCAGTGTAATAGGCCAGCGCACGATTGCCTTCGTTGAAGGCTTTCATGGTCAGCAGCATGCGGCGTACATCGGGATGCACGATGATCGGGTCAGCGGCCTTCTCCGGTTCGGCCGGGCCGGACAGCGCGCGCATCTGCAGGCGGTCCTTGGCGTAGGCAACGGCGTTCTGATAGGACACTTCGCCGTGACACAGACCCTGCATACCGGTACCCAGACGGGCACCGTTCATCATGGTGAACATGCAGGCCAAGCCCTTGTTGACCTCACCGATCAGAAAGCCGGTGGCGCCGTCGAAGTTCATCACGCAGGTCGCAGAAGCCTTGATGCCCATCTTGTGTTCGATGGAGCCGCAGACCACGCCGTTGCGCTCGCCTTTCTCGCCGCTGGCGTCAGGCAGGAACTTGGGCACAATGAACAACGAGATACCCTTGGTGCCGGCCGGCGCGTCAGGCAGTTTGGCCAGTACCAGGTGGACGATGTTCTCGGCCAGGTCGTGCTCGCCGGAGGAGATGAATATCTTGGTGCCGGTCACCGCATAGCTGCCGTCAGCCTGGGGCACGGCGCGGGTCTTGATCAGTCCCAGATCGGTGCCGCAGTGAGGCTCGGTCAGACACATGGTTCCGGTCCAGTGGCCGGGTACCAGTTTGTTCAGATACAGCTCTTTCTGCTCCTGGGTGCCGTGGGCACGGATCGCCGAGGCGCAGCCGTGGGTCAGGCCGGGATACATGTTCCAGGCGTAGTTGGCCGCGGCGGTCATTTCATTGACCACCAACCCCAGCGAGGCGGGCAAGCCCTGGCCGCCGAATTCCACGGGGCCGCTCATGGCCGCCCAGCCGTTGTCCACGTACTGTTGATAGGCTTCCTTGAAGCCTTTGGGAGTGGTGACCACGCCGTTGTCGAAGTGGCAGCCTTCCTCGTCACCGGTACGGTTCAGCGGGGCCAGGACTTCGCTGGCGAACTTGGCGCTTTCTTCAAGGACGGCATCCACCAGATCGGGCGTGGCGTCGGTCAGGCCATGGGTCTCATAACCGGCAGCGAAATCGAATACTTCATCCATGACAAAGCGCATGTCGCGCAACGGGGCTGTGTAGCTGGGCATCGGATTCTCCAGAGATGACGCAGGAAATGCGCTGATCATTATTCATACAATCGTTTGACATTAATGTCCCGCTGACCGAGCGGTCAACGGAAAAGACCGACCATTACATAGCTTGATACGCGAGCATAAGGCAGGCAGCATAAAGCTCCGCATCCTGTTATCGGCGCTTCCATGACATCTCTGGCTGACCTGCAATTCGACAACCGCTTCGCCCGACTCGGCGATACCTTCTCCAGCAAGGTCGTTCCTGAGCCGCTGAGCAATCCCCAACTGGTGGTAAGCAGCGAGGATGCCATGGGGCTGATTGATATGGACCCAGCGCAGGCGGATGATCCTCAATTCACCGAGGTATTTTCCGGTCGCCAGATCTGGAGTGCAGCAGAGCCACGCGCAATGGTGTATTCAGGTCATCAATTCGGCGTTTATAACCCGCAGCTGGGCGATGGGCGAGGCTTGCTCCTTGGCGAGGTGATCAATCAACGAGGCGAGCACTGGGACCTGCATCTCAAGGGCGCCGGTAGCACGCCCTATTCACGAATGGGCGACGGGCGCGCGGTGCTGCGTTCATCCATCCGCGAATTCCTCGCCTCCGAGGCGCTGCAGGCACTGGGCATCCCCACCAGCCGCGCATTATGTGTGACCGTCGGCGATAACCCGGTGTACCGCGAGCGCCAGGAGCGCGGCGCCATGCTGCTGCGCATGGCGCCCTCGCATATCCGCTTTGGTCATTTCGAGTTCTTCTATTACACCAGGCAGCATGACGCCCTGCGCGAGCTGGTCGACTTCACCCTGCAGACCTGTTATCCCGCCTCGCAACAGGCGGACGAGCCCGTGCTGGACATGTACCGGCAGGTATTGCGTCGCACTGTGGACATGATTGCTCGCTGGCAAGCCTATGGGTTCTGCCATGGCGTGATGAATACAGACAATATGTCGATTCTCGGCATCACCTTCGATTTCGGGCCTTATGCCTTTCTCGATGATTATGATGCCGGCCACATCTGCAACCATTCCGATCATCAGGGGCGTTACGCTTTCAATCGGCAGCCGGCCATTGGACATTGGAACCTGGCCTGCCTGGCTCAGGCGTTGACCCCCTTTATCGACGTCGAACAACTGAAAGCAGAACTGGCCACGGTGATGCCGCTCCACCAGACAACCTATATGCGCCTGATGCGCGCCCGCCTGGGCTGGGCGGGCGAGCAACCGGGTGATGAAGAACTGCTGCAGCATCTGCTGCAACAAATGCAGGACAGCGCCAGCGATTATCACATCACCCTGCGTTTACTGGCTGAGGATGATCCGACGGTACGGGATCAGTTCATCGATCGTGCGGCCTTTGATGCCTGGCTGCAGCAACATCAGGCCAGACAGACCGCAGACCCCAGCGCGCTGGCGGGCCGGCTGGCTTGCAACCCCGTTTACATACTGCGCAACTATCTGGCCCAGCAGGCCATTGCCGCTGCCGAGGAAAATGACTTCAGTGAAGTGCGGCAACTGCACCAGATCCTGCGCCAGCCCTTCACTCGCCAGTCCGGCCAGGAACGCTATACCGCCCCGCCACCGAATTGGGGCCGGCGGCTGGAGATCAGTTGCTCATCCTGATATCTGCCCAGCCACTTATATCAACAAGGAATAAGAAAGGCATTTTCAGGTCTTGGACAGACTAAGCGTCAACCTTTAGGGTAGCCACTCTGTCTGGTTCCAGTTGCGGAACCCATACCTCACACGAGATTCAGGTGCCGATGAACTGGGATACCCTGGCCATGCTTGGCGTGGCCGCCCTGTTGGGCTGGGTCATGTATGCCTTTGTGCGCGAGAAATTCAGCCCCGACGTGGTGGTGGGTATTGCCGTTGCCATTCTGCTTGCCACTACCCTGTTGACCCCAGCTGACGTGCTCGGCGTGCTGTCCAACAGCGCCCCAGCCACTATTGCCTGCATGTTTGTACTTTCCGCAGCACTGGAACGCACTGGCTGTGTGGACAAGCTCGGCAGCCTGCTGGCCCGTATCGGAGGCAGCAGCCCAACGCGCATGCTGTTCGCGCTGCTGGTCACCGCCATGCTGTTGTCCACCTTCATCAACAACACTCCCGTCGTCGCGATTCTGACGCCGGTAGCCGTGACCCTCGCCGCCAAAGTGGGCAGCAAGGCATCGAAGATGTTGATCCCATTGTCCTATGCCACCATCCTCGGCGGCACCATGACCATGATCGGCACCTCGACCAATATCCTGGTCGATGGCGTTGCACGTCAACAAGGGCTGGCCCCCTTCGGCATGTTCGAGATCACTCTGGCGGGCGCCATCTTCTCCGTTATCGGCCTGGCTTTCATCATGCTGTTCGGCAATCGTCTGTTGCCCGACCGCGACAGCCTGTCTGATCGTCTGCGCCCGACCCGCAGCCGCACTTTCATGACTGAACTTCTGGTGCCCCACGGCTCCCCCGTCATCAATCAGACCATCTCCGACGCGCAGCTGAACGGCGACAGCGGTATTCAGGTATTGAAACTGTTCCGTGGCGACGATGAGCTGAGCACCCCGCTCAACACCACCACCCTGAACGCCGGTGATCGGCTGATATTGCACGCCAATGTCCGCGACTTCGTTGAGCTGCGGCAGAACGGCGTACTGGAATTCAACCGCGACCAGAGCTTCGAGACCATTTCCACACGCGACGTGATGCTGGCCGAAGCCGTCGTGGCGCGCAGCTCACGCTACATCAACCGACCGATGCGCGACCTCAACCTGACCGCGCGCTATGGCATTCATGTGCTGGCCGTGCACCGTCAGGACGAGCACATTCAAGACAATCTGGACGACCTTGAGCTGCAATTCGGGGATGTCATGCTGGTCGAGGGCTCGCCTGCGCAGATCCGCAAGTTTGCCGACAACGGCGACCTGATCAGCCTGAATACCGTTCAAGAACGTGCTTATCGCCGCAACAAGGCACCGATTGCCATTGCTGCCGTGCTGACGGTCATGGTGCTGGCTGCGCTGGGCATCATGCCCATTGAAGGCCTGGCTATCATCGCCGCCGCAGTGGTAGTCGCCACTGGCTGCCTGGATGTAGAGGACGCCTACAAAGCCATCGACTGGAAGATTCTGGCGTTGATCTTCGGCATGCTGGCCATCAGTATCGCCATGAACAAGGTCGGTCTGGTGGACAGCATAGTCGGCCAGGTGATGACCTTGTCACCGTTACTCGGCCCACTGTTCATGCTGTCCTTCATCTACCTGCTGACCTCGATTCTTACCGAGATCATCAGTAATAACGCAGTGGGGGTTCTGCTGACACCTATCGCCATCGGCGTAGCCCATCAGTTGGGTGCCGACCCGCGGCCCTTCGTGGTGGCCGTGATGTTCGCCGCCAGCGTCAGCTTTGCCACCCCGATCGGCTACCAGACCAACACCTTCGTCTACAGCGCCGGCGGCTACCGGTTCATGGACTTCGTGCGGATCGGCATGCCGTTGAACCTGATCATGTGGGCTGCGGCAACGCTGATCATCCCGCTGATCTGGCCGCTGTTTCCAGCCTGATGCAGAAACAACAAAGGCGGCCGAGGCCGCCTTTGTTGTATTCAGAATGACCTTATTTCGACGCGTCGAGCGCCTGAGACAGGTCAGCCAGGATATCGTCGATATGCTCGATACCGATCGACAGGCGTATCAGATCCCGCGGTACGCCAGCCTTTTCCAGCTCTTCATCATCCAGCTGCCGATGCGTGGTCGAGGCCGGGTGACAGGCCAGTGACTTGGCGTCACCGATATTTACCAGGCGCAACACCAGCTCCAGCGCATCAATGAAGCGCGCGCCAGCTTCCTGACCACCTTTGATACCGAACGACAGGATCGCCGCTGGTGTGCCGCCCATATAACGCTGGGCCAGCTCGTGCTCGGGGTTGTCCTTCAAGCCGGCAAACTTCACCCAGGCCACCTGCGGATGCTGCTGCAGATACTCGGCCACCTTCTGCGCGTTCTCGCAATGACGCTCCATGCGCAGACTCAGGGTTTCCAGCCCCTGCAGAATCAAAAAGGTGTTGAACGGTGACAGCGCCGCGCCCATGTTGCGCAGCGGCACTACCCGGCAGCGGCCGATAAAGGCCGCCGGGCCGAACGCCTCGGTATAGACCACACCGTGGTAGGACGGGTCAGGTGTATTCAGCAGCGGGAAACGATCCTTGTTATCCGCCCAGGGAAACTTGCCCGAATCCACCACCATGCCGCCCAGGCTGTTGCCGTGGCCGCCGATATATTTGGTCAACGCATGCACGACGATATCCGCGCCGTGCTCGAAGGGCCGGCACAGCACCGGTGTTGCCACCGTGTTATCGACGATCAAGGGCACACCATGGCGATGCGCCGCATCGGCCAGCGCTTGCAGATCGACAATGTTGCCCGCAGGGTTGCCGATCGATTCACAGAATACCGCCTTGGTATTCTCGTCGATCAGCGCTTCCATGGCAGCAATGTCATTATGCGGCGCAAAACGCACCTCGATCCCCTGGCGTGGCAGCGTGTGGGCGAACAGATTGTAGGTGCCGCCATACAGTTTGGCGGTGGAAACAATATTGTCGCCCACCTCGGCAAGGGTCTGGATCGCATAGGTGATCGCCGCCATACCGGATGCTACCGCCAATGCACCTACCCCACCCTCCAGTGCCGCCACCCGCTCTTCCAACACCGCATTGGTCGGGTTGGTAATTCGCGTGTAGATGTTGCCAGGCACCTTCAGATCGAACAGATCAGCCCCGTGCTGCGTGCTATCGAACGCATAGGAGGTGGTCTGATAGATCGGCACCGCGACTGACTTGGTGGTCGGATCGGGGCTGTAGCCAGCGTGTATTGCCAGGGTTTCAAGCTTCATTATTGTTCTCCCTTGTAAAAAGTCAGCTGTCAGCCCTGAGCGACAACTGCATTCGGATCATGATATTTGGCCGAAAACTCATGCACCGCCTCGATGAACACACCGGCGTGGACCGGGTCCACTTCCGGGGTGATGCCGTGGCCGAGGTTGAACACGTGACCGGTGCCCTTGCCGTAGCTGGCCAGAATGCGCTCCACTTCGTTGCGGATGGCTTGCGGATTGGCGTACAGCACAGTCGGGTCCATGTTGCCCTGCAGCGCCACCTTGGAACCCACCCGCGAACGGGCTACGCCGATGTCCATGGTCCAGTCCAGACCAACACCGTCAGCACCGCAATCAGCAATGCTTTCCAGCCACAGTCCACCGTTCTTGGTGAAGACGATCACCGGTACGCGACGGCCGTCATGCTCGCGGATCAAACCGCTGATGATCTTGCGCATATAGGCCAGCGAGAAGGTCTGATAGGCATCAGCAGACAGGTTGCCGCCCCAGGTATCAAAGATCTGCACCGCCTGGGCGCCGGACTTGATCTGCTCGTTCAGATAGGAGGTAACCGACTGGGCCAGCTTGTCCAGCAGCAGGTGCACTGCTTCAGGCTGGTCATACATCAGCGCCTTGATCTTGCGGAAATCCTTGGAAGAACCGCCTTCAACCATATACGTCGCCAGGGTCCAGGGACTACCGGAGAAACCAATCAGCGGCACCCGGCCATTCAGCTCGCGGCGAATGGTGCTGACCGCATCCATGACGTAACCCAGATCCTTGCGTGCATCGGGAATCGGCAGGGCTTCGATATCCGCCATGGTGTCGATACGCTTGCGGAATTTCGGACCTTCACCGGTCTCGAAATGCAGGCCCAGGCCCATGGCATCGGGGATGGTGAGAATGTCGGAAAACAGGATGGCCGCATCCAGTGGGTAGCGCTCCAGCGGCTGCAGCGTTACTTCACAGGCCATTTCCGGGTTCATGCACAGACCCATGAAATCACCGGCGCGGGCGCGGGAGGCGCGGTACTCAGGCAGATAACGGCCAGCCTGGCGCATCATCCACACCGGGGTTACGTCGACAGGCTGACGCATCAGCGCACGCAGAAAACGGTCATTCTTCAATTCAGACATGAAATCAGCATCCAGTTACGTAAATGGAGTCCATTGTAACCGTTATCGCGGGGAAGATAAGGGGCGGTGCGGCAAAGGGGCGCGGCGGGCTTGTTGTTACTGGCATGTTGAAGTGCCTGGTGTGCAAGGACTGCGGTGAGATCGGGACGCTAAATGGTTCCATATCCATCAGCAATGGAGATCTCTACCGATGATCCGGGGCGGTCTG
>JASJKW010000310.1:0-4203 GCA_037621305.1 Pseudomonas sp. | reverse complement strand
CCTGGGCCTGTTGGCAGGCATCATCAGTATCCTTGGCTATGTTTTTGCCGATGCCTTGCTGGCGCTGCTCAACACGCCCGCTGCGATTGTCGATGACGCGCGGGTGTATCTGCAGATCAACTTCGTCGGTACCTTGCTGCTGGTCGGCTACAACTTTGTCAGTACGGTGCTGCGTGCCTTCGGCGATAGCCGCACGCCGCTGTATTTCGTGCTGCTGGCGACCGTCCTGACGACTTTGCTGTCGCCATTGTTCATTGGCGGATTCCAGTGGGGAATTGCAGGGGCGGCTTATGCCATCGTCGCTGCCCAGGGCGGGGCCTTTCTCTACAGTCTGGTGCATCTGGCGCGGAAGTTTCCGGGGCACGGGTTTCGCTTGCGGCTGCCGCAGCGGGCGGAAGTGCACACCATACTGCGACTGGGCGTTCCCTCAGGCGCGCAGATGGTTGTTATCCATGCAGGCACCACCGTCATCCTGTCATTGGTGAACAGTCTGGGGGCGGATGCGGTGGCCGGCTTCGGCGCGGCCCAGCGGCTGGATAATCTCATCCTGTTGCCGGCGGTGGCGCTGGGTACGGCGGTCACGGCGATGGCTGGACAGAATATCGGCGTGCAACAGTGGTCGCGGGTGGCGCAGATAACCCGAGCGGGACTTATCTACAACACGAGCATCATGTTGCTGTTGGCCAGCGTGTTGTATATCTGGGCGGAGCCGCTGATCAGGTTGTTCATTCAGGACGAGGCCAGTGTGGCTTTCGGCACCAGCTACCTGAAGACGATTGCTTTCTTCTATCCGTTCATCGGACTGAATTTTGTTTTCAACAGCGTGGTGCGTGGTGCAGGGGCGATGTTCCAGGTACTGGCGCTGAACATCATCTCCCTGTGGATACTGCGTGTGCCCCTGGCTTACTGGGCCACTTCGGTATACGGCGAAACCGGTGTGGCGCTGGGTATCGGCCTCAGCTTTCTGCTCAGTTCGGTATTTTCTTTCGCCTACTATCGATGGGGCGGATGGAGAGAAAAGAAACTGTTTGAGTAGGCGTTATTTTCCAGAATCTGGACCTGCCAGCGCTACTGGGCATGGGATTGCTCCAACCAGGATCAGTCCTTCTTCAAGCGATATATCAGCTTGCTGATGCGCGGTGCACCGATGGCGATCAAGGTGAACGCAATGGGCCAGGCAATATAGAACGCACGCCACCAGCGAGACGCGAAGCCGTCAGTGAGTCCGGTGTTGGCCCAGGTGATAACGAAGGTCATGATGCTGACCATGTACAGTGACATCGCCAGCGCGATTACCAAGGGTATATAACGGATATTGATCACAGTCTTTCGCCCTCCGAGAAAATAGCGGCGCATTATAGGGCATTTGTACTGCTGTAGCGTGGCTGCGGCGCCTTAGCCATAAGTGCTGGGATGGGGTATTATTCGATCTTTACAGCCAGCCGACATGCGGCTGGTGCTGGTGTGAAGCTTCAAAGAAGTGGGGACGACCTCACTTTTCCTTATCTAGCGGGGACGGCCCCATATCAGGAGATTTCTGATGAATTGGGCCATTCTGGTTGTCGCAGGTCTTTTCGAAGTTGGCTGGGCCATCGGGCTGAAATACACCGAGGGTTTCACGCGTCTGTGGCCGACGTTGGGCACGGCCTTGTCCATGTTGATCAGTGTCTGGCTGCTGGGTCTGGCGATGAAAACCTTGCCGGTGGGTACTGCCTACGCCATCTGGGTTGGCATAGGCGCGGTGGGCACAGTGTTACTCGGCATGCTGTTGTTCGATGAACCGACCAATCCGCTGCGGTTGGTGAGCCTGGCATTGATCGGCGCCGGTATTGTCGGCCTCAAGCTGGCTGCCAGCTGAGGTCTGGGGAATTGCCCCTGACACTGGGCTGCTGCAATAGGGCCTACTTCCACCAAAAGACGTCCTGACGCATGACCCTGCCGTTTAAGGCGCCTTTGTAGGAGGGCCGCCCCGGCGCGACGCTGGCCGCGACGCCAGCCAATATCAGTGGGCACAACGTCAGCCGGCAAACCCCGGGGCGTCCTACGGACGCCGTCGCGCGACTGCAGGGATGCAGGAGTTAGGGCAACGCAGGATGCCAAAGCCGAGCGAGGCGTCCCTCCTACCTAAACTCAGCACTGACTCCTTAGAGCTCATCAAGGATCAAGGCTACAAATCCATCTGCTGCTGAATTCCCTGATTCCTTTCCTTGGCATTCAACGGCTCGCCGCGGGTAGCGTCGTAGGTCAGCTGGCCTCGATCCGGTAATGCTGGAGCAGGGCGATGAAGTCTTCAGTCGAGCGTGTCGAATGGCCTACGGTCCAGATGGTATCGACCTGTTCCATGCTCAATTGATCCTGGTCAGGGCGTCTTCCCTGTGCATGGCGACGTGGTCGGTCTTGTCGCTCTGAATCTCGTACTGCGGTGAGTCCTTGCTCGCCCGGCGCGGGTGACCCTTGTAGGTGGTATCGGCGGTATGCACCTTGATGATGGTGCCGCTGACCCGCCCAGCTTCGGAGTTCCAGCTGACGTGATCGCTGACCTTGAACTTGTGACTCATGGTATGTCTCCTCCATATCCTCTTATTGCTGTGACCCGAGCCAGGCTGGAAGGTTTGTTCCGAGTCGCTGCCGTTTGGCATTACGGCCGTAGCGAACTACTCTTTTTTTCGGCGTGATATTCAAACCCTATTCGATAATTCGGGAGATGCGATATGGAAACCATGGAGCTGCACCGCGGGCGCTTGATTGATCATATACAGCTGGTAGTGCGGGATATGCCAGCTGCACAGCGGTTCTACACGGCTATCGCGGCGGCGCTGAATATTCCCATTGGCGGTGCCGAAGAAGGGTTCTTCTGGATTGATGAACTGGTCATCTCCACCGCCGACTCCGAAGCGGCACAGGGTGCTGTCACCGGGCGCCAGCATCTGGCCTTTCAGGCGCGTGACGAGGCCATGGTGCAGACATTCCACAAGGCTGCTCTGGCCAATGGCGGTCGGGACAATGGTGCACCTGGGCTGCGCTCCTATCATCCCGGTTACTACGCCGCCTTTGTGCTGGACCCCGAGGGCAACAATATCGAGGCGGTGTTCCATGGAGAGGCACATCGCAGCGCGCCGTCGGTGCATATCAGCTTTGAATCCTGAAGGCGTCGGCGCCTGTTTTTGAGCGGAGCGAGGCGCAACAGGAGCATCTGTAATATATTGATCGGACTGGTTTTCCTTTTTCTGAAAGGTTCTATCCCTTGTCCGACTCAAGACGTCCGTCGCGCTGGTTGTTGTTCCTGCTGCCTGTTGTGTTGCTGGTGGTGTGGTTTGGCTGGCAGCAATGGCAGGGGCCGGAAGTGGCCGGTTATCGACTGGAGATGCGCCCGCTGGTACAGCGGGTGGTGGCCAGTGGTGAGGTGGACAGTCAATCCCTTGCTCAGATCGGCAGTGAAATCACTGGGGTGGTGAAGGCGCGGCATGTGCGCGAGGGTGATAGCGTCAAGGCGGGTGACTTGCTGCTGGAATTGCGTGACGAGGAGCAGCAAGCCCGGCTGCTCGAAGCCCAGGCGGCATTGCAGCAACTGGTTGAATCCGAGCGTCCGCAGGCCCAGGCCGCCTTGCGTGAGGCGCAGAGTGATCTGCAGCAGGCAACGCGTGAACGTGAGCGCCGGGATACGTTGTTTCAGCGCCAGCTGCTATCGGCGGAACAGCGCGAACAGGCGCGTCAGGCGGAAACCAGTGCCAGGGTCAGGCGGGACCGGGCGCAGTTGGTGGCCACGGCAGCTGCCGCCGGTGGCAGTGACGAGCAGGTATTGCAGCAGCGTCTGGCCGCCGCCCGCGCTGCGCTGGAGAAGACACAGATTCGCGCCCAGGTGGACGGCGTGGTGCAGGTGCGTCAGGTCGAGCCAGGCGATCTGGTGCAGCCCGGTACCATGCTGCTGCAGATTGCCCGGTCTGACAGCCGTGAGATCATAGTGCCGCTGGACGAGAAGGATCTCGGGCCGGTAGCCATCGACCAGCCGGCGCTGGTCATCGCCGACGCCTTTCCGTTGAACACATTGAAAGCCAAAGTCAGCTTTATCGCCCCAGCGATCGATACCAATCGCGGCACCATCGACATCCACCTCGACGTGCTGGAGCCGGCGGATTTTCTGCGTCAGGGCATGACGGTGTCGGTGGATATCCGTACCGGCAGCCGCGAGCAGGCGCTGGTGCT
>JASJKW010000309.1:0-4721 GCA_037621305.1 Pseudomonas sp. | reverse complement strand
CCCCTCTTGCCAAATGGATCATGTCATGCCTTCCCGATCGAACCCGCCACGCCCGCCGAAAACCCGACTGCACCCGCGCAATCGCCATCAGGGGCATTACGACCTGCATGCTCTGGCCCGCGCCTATCCAGAGCTGACCGCCCATATCATCCGGGCTGCAGAGGATTCCCACACACTCGACTTTGCCAATCCGCAAGCGGTGACGGCATTGAACCGCGCCTTGCTGCTGCACCAGTACGGCATCCGTGAGTGGGCCATTCCCGAGGGGTATCTCTGCCCGCCGGTGCCTGGGCGCGCCGACTATATCCACGCCTTGGCTGATCTTCTCGGCGAGAGCCATGACGGCAAGATACCCACAGGCGAGCAACTTGTCGGCCTGGACATCGGTACTGGCGCCAATCTGATTTATCCCCTGCTTGGCCGGGTGGAGTATCAATGGCGGTTCGTCGGTGCCGATATCGACTCTGCCGCGCTGGACAATGCCGCGCGTATTCTGGCCGCCAACCCGTTGCTGGCTCCGGGTATCCGTTTGCGTCACCAGCCGACGTCATCCCGTATCTTTGGCGGGATCGTCGGTGCAGACGAGCAATTCGACTTCACCCTGTGCAACCCACCCTTCCATGCCAGCCAGGCTGAGGCCACCAGTGGCAGTCAACGCAAATGGCGCAACCTCGGCAAGGGTGGCAAAGGCAGTTCGGGCAAGGCGCCTGCGCTGAACTTCGGGGGACAACAAAACGAGCTGATGTGTGACGGTGGCGAGGCCGGATTTCTGTCACGGATGATTGCTGACAGCGCCGCCATTGCCGGGCAGGTTTTCTGGTTTACCACACTGGTATCGAAAGCCGTCAACCTGCCGGTGCTGCAACAGCAGCTGCAGACACAGCAGGCTCGTGATATCCGCATCATCCCCATGGCGCAGGGGCAGAAGCACAGCCGGCTGCTGGCCTGGACCTACCTCGACAAGAAGCAGCGTCGCGCCTGGCGCAAGGCACGCTGGCCCGCCTGAATCACCCTTTGGCATGCGGCAATAGCCACACGCCTGCATAGTTTGTTGCACAGCCCTCATCTCAAACGGTCAGACTCTGTGTACATACTGTGATTGCGGCAGCGCAACGCTCGTCGCTCGGGCCGGTCCTGCATTCCGACCAGAGGTAAAAACATCATGCTTCACCTCACCACTCCAAAAAATGTAGACGGTGCCGAGCGAGCCGCCTCGATCTTCGGCGGCCTGGCTCTGCTGCCGGGCATATCTGCTATTATGGCCACCGAATTCAGACTGGTCGGCTATCATGAAAAGCACGCTCTCCCCTACTCTTTCCCTCGCCTGCGAGCTCATCGCCCGCAACTCGACCACTCCTGATGATGCTGGCTGTCAGCAGCTGATGGGGGAACGTCTGGCGGCCTGTGGTTTCACCCTGGAGTCCATGCGTTTCGGTGACGTGGACAATCTCTGGGCCCGCCGCGGTACAACACAACCCGTGTTGTGCTTCGCCGGGCACACCGATGTGGTACCGACCGGGCCACTGGAACAATGGGATATCCCGCCTTTTGAGCCCATCATACGTGATGGCCTGCTCTATGGCCGCGGCGCTGCCGATATGAAAGGCAGCCTGGCTGCCATGGTAGTGGCGGCGGAGCGCTTTGTGGCTGACTATCCCAATCACCGCGGCTCGATGGCATTTCTGATCACCAGCGATGAGGAAGGTCCAGCGACAGAGGGCACGGTCAAGGTGGTAGAGACCCTCATGCAGCGTAATGAGAAAGTCGATTGGTGTATCGTCGGCGAGCCATCCAGCACCGAACAGGTGGGCGATGTGGTCAAGAACGGCCGCCGCGGCTCGCTGAATGCGCGCCTGTTGATCAAGGGCAAGCAAGGTCATGTGGCCTACCCGCATCTGGCTCGTAACCCGATCCATCTGGCGGCACCGGCGTTGACAGAACTGACCAGCGAGACCTGGGATCAGGGCAACGCCTTCTTTCCGCCCACCAGCTTCCAGATTTCCAACATCCACTCGGGCACCGGTGCCACCAACGTGGTGCCGGGCGAGTTGGAAGCGCTGATCAATTTCCGTTTTTCCACTGAGTCCACCGTACCCGGCCTGCAGCAACGGGTGTGTGACATCCTCGACCGCCACGGACTGGATTACGAGCTGGACTGGACGGTCTCCGGCCAGCCTTTTCTCACCGAGCCGGGGGAACTGCTGGACGGCGTCACTACTGCAATCCATGAGGTCACCGGCCGCCACACTCAGCCGTCCACCTCCGGGGGCACCTCTGATGGCCGTTTCATCGCCACCATGGGCACCCAGGTAGTCGAACTCGGTCCGCTGAACGCGACTATCCATCAGACCAATGAACATGTCAGTGCCAGCGATCTGGATGTTCTGACCGACATCTATTACACCACCCTGAAACAGTTGCTTGCCTGATGCCTCAGCTTATCTGTCCTCACTGCCGTGAGCCGCTTAACGTCCAAGACCGAAACTGGTCCTGCAGCAATGGCCACAGTTATGACCAGGCCCGCCAGGGCTATCTGAACCTGTTGCTGGTCCAGCACAAGAACAGCCGCCAGCCCGGCGACACGCCGACCATGCTGGCCCACCGTCAGGCGTTTCTCGATGGCGGCCATTACCAGCCGGTCAGCGATGAAATCAACCGACTGTTTACCGAGCAGGCACCCGCTGCGTTGCTCGACATGGGCTGCGGCGAGGGTTACTACACCGACCGCCTGGCTCGCGCCCTGCCACAAACCGATTGTGCCGGGCTGGATATCAGCAAGGATGCGGTGATCAAGGCATGTCGACGTAACCGCGACATCCAGTGGCTGGTCGGTTCCAGTGCGCGCCTGCCGGTGGCCGATGCCAGTCTGGATGCGGCACTGTGCGTGTTCAGCCCCTGGTCCTGGGAGGAGTGTCTGCGCGTACTCAAACCCGGCGGTCATCTGCTGCTGGTCGGGCCACACGCCGATCACCTGCTGGCCCTGCGCGAAAAACTCTATGACAGCATTCACCCTACCCCCGAGCTGATCAAGGTCTTGCCGGAGGGTCTGGAGATCGTCAACGATCAGGTCCTGCGCTATGCTCTGGATCTGCAGTCTGCCGGATTGGACAATCTGATCGGCATGACACCCCACGGCTTCCGCAGTCGCCCCGACCGGCAACAGGCCCTGCGCGACAGCGGGATTGCCGGGCTGGAAGTCGCCATGCGTATGGTCATGCTGCAACGCCATTGAGAGGAAATTCTGTGCGCCAACCGGATATCGAGATCTACCTGAAGGAAGACTTTCTGGATGAGTTGAATGGCTGGCTTGAACAGCATGTCGGCCGCGTTGAGCTCCGCCCCTGGGCCGGCACCATGCGCCGCGGCACCTTGCATGGCGAAACCGCCATACCGCTGATGATAGTGCGCAAGGCGGCCGGCAAATGGGCGAGTATCTGGTTCGAGAGTGAAGATACGCCCTGGGCAACCGACCTTGACTGCGCCCGCGCAGTGGCAGCCGGTATAAACCGCGAAGTGCGCTGCTCCATCGGCGGCTGGCAGGAAGAGCACGGCGAGGCCAACGCCGATAGCTGGATGAAGGTCACCGCCGAGGGTGAAGAAGAATTCGTCTGGGCGATGAAGCCCTGAGCCGCACCGCCCATTGACAGACAAAAGGAGCACGCTCATGAGTGAGCCCATCACACTGGCCTGCCCACACTGCCATCGCCGCAACCGTCTGGCCGCTGAACGGCTGGATCAAACGCCACGTTGCGGAGCCTGCAAGGAAGCGCTGTTCACCGGCGCTCCAGTAGATCTCGGCAATACAAACTTCAACGCCCACGCCAATGCCGACCTGCCTCTGGTGGTCGATTTCTGGGCCAGCTGGTGCGGCCCATGCAAACAGTTCGCTCCGGTATTCTCTCAGGCTGCCGGTATTACCGAGCCGCAGGCCCGCCTGGCCAAGGTCGATACCGAAGCGGCGCAAGAGCTGGCTGCGCGCTTTGCCATCCGCAGCATTCCGACTCTGCTTATCATGCATAAAGGCAAGGAAGTTGCTCGTCTCAACGGTGCGCTACCGCCGGCCGACTTTCAACGCTGGCTGGCTAGCAATCTGCCGAGACTATAAGGCGTTGCAGTCAGCGCTGCAGCGCGCCGGCTGAGCCCGCCAACAGATCCAGATCACGGGCCCCGGGCTTTGCGCACGGGTGTGCCTTGAATCGCCTGGCCAGGTCGGCCAACGCCGGGGAAAAGAACACGGTGACGTTGCACTGCAACCCATCCAGCCGATGACGACTGAAAACAGCTGCATCCGGCGGTGTTTCCCCGCGCGGATACAGCTGCCCAAACGCCTCTTCGATATCGTTCAGGGGGACAGTGGCCAACAGACCATCACCCAGAGCCAGACAAAACCAGGATGGCTCAGTTTCAGCGCTCAAAGCGCATCTACATCATCAGCCTGCAGGCCTTTCTGGCCCTGAGATACAGAAAACTCGACCTTCTGTCCCTCAACCAGCGTCCGATGCCCCTCGCCCCGAATAGCGCGAAAATGCACGAAAACGTCCGGCCCTGACTCGCACTGAATAAAGCCAAAGCCCTTCGCGTCATTGAACCATTTAACCGTACCCGTTTGCCGATCAGACATTCCCACAATCTCCGTATTACCCATTGGATCACACCGTTCAACCTGTCTCGATTCTAGCCAATCAACCGAGCGGTGCAAGCCGATGCCTATTATGGAGAAC
>JASJKW010000308.1:0-4333 GCA_037621305.1 Pseudomonas sp. | reverse complement strand
CCCTTGTACTTCTCGATACAGGCGGTTTTGAGACCCAGTTGGGCTGCACGGATGGCGGCTACATAGCCTCCCGGACCGGCGCCGATGACCACTACATCAAATTTTTCGCTCATAAACCAATTCCTCTGTTTGCAGCTATGTGCTCAAAGCTGCCGGTGGGATACCGCCGGCAGCTTGCCGCTTGAAGCATTGAAACCTGTGACTGCCGCCGGGATCAGATGTCCAGCAACATGCGCGCCGGATCTTCCAGCAGTTCCTTGATCGCAACCAGGAAGCTGACCGCTTCCTTGCCGTCGATCAGGCGATGGTCATAGGACAGCGCCAGATACATCATCGGCAGCACTACCACCTGTCCGTTTACAGCCATCGGGCGCTCCTGGATCTTGTGCATGCCCAGAATGGCCGCTTGCGGCGGGTTGACGATCGGTGAAGACAGCAGCGAACCGAATACACCACCATTGGAGATAGTGAAGGTGCCGCCAGTCATTTCTTCCATGGACAGCTTGCCGTCACGTGCCTTGCGACCGTACTCGGCAATGGTGCCTTCAATTTGTGCCAGGTTCATGAATTCGGTGTTACGCAGAACCGGAACCACCAGGCCACGATCACTGGAAACGGCTACGCCGATATCCTGATAACCGTGATACACGATGTCCTTGCCGTCGATCGAGGCGTTGACCGCCGGGAAGCGCTTCAGCGCCTCGGTAGCGGCCTTGACGAAGAAGGACATGAAGCCCAGGCGAACGCCGTTGTGCTTCTTCTCGAACAGGTCCTTGTACTTCTTGCGCAGGTCCATGATGGGTTTCATGTCGATTTCGTTGTACGTGGTCAACATGGCCATGCTGGACTGGGCATCGACCAGACGCTCGGCGATACGCGCGCGCAGGCGGGTCATCGGGACGCGCTTCTCGACGCGGTCACCTTCGCTCATTACCACGCTGGAAGCAGCGGCGGCAGCAGGCTTGGCAGCCGGTGCAGCAGCGGCCGGAGCGGATTTCTTCGCTTCGATGGCATTGAGCACGTCTTCCTTGGTGACGCGACCGCCTTTACCGGTGCCCTTGAGGTCAGCCGGGTTCAGGCCGTTTTCTTCAGCCAGCTTACGAGCCGCCGGGTTCAACAGCTGCTCGTCGCCTTCAGCCTGAGCGGCATCAGCGGGCGCTGCAGCAGGAGCTGCGGCGGGAGCTGCTTCAGCCTTGGGAGCGGCGGTGGCGCCGTCATTCAGTGTACCCAGCAATTCAGCGCTGAGTACGGTTTCGCCTTCGCCCTTGATGATGTCACCCAGTACGCCATCCGCTTCAGCCAACACTTCGAGAACCACCTTGTCGGTCTCGATATCAACGATCAGCTCATCGCGCTTGACCGCGTCGCCAGGCTGCTTGTGCCAGGTTGCAACAGTACCGTCCGCGATGGACTCGGGAAATGTCGGGGCCTTGATTTCAATAGCCATTGTCGATCCTTAAATAAACAGTGTTATGCAGAGGCTCAAGCGTAGAGCGCATCTTGCAGGAGTTTGGCCTGTTCTTCCGCATGAACGGAGGGGTAGCCGCCGGCAGGTGCCGCGGAAGCCTCTCGTCCAGCGTAGTCCAGATACAGATTGCTGACGCTGTGTTCTGCCAGTACCCGACGCATGTGATGCTGACTGCAGTACCAGGCGCCCTGGTTCATCGGCTCTTCCTGACACCAGACGACCTTCTTCAGCCCGCTATACGGGGCAAGTACTTCGGTCAGATCATCTTCAGGGAACGGATACAGCTGCTCGATGCGAACGATGGCAACGTTCTCGGTCTCATCGGCGCGGCGTTTCTCCAGCAGATCGTAGTACACCTTGCCGCTGCACATGACGACCCGATCCACCTTCGCCGGATCGATAGCGTCGGCTTCCGGAATCACGGTCTGGAAAGATCCTTCAGCCAGATCTTCCAGTGTCGAGATTGCCAATTTATGACGCAGCAGGGATTTCGGTGTCAGCACCACCAGCGGCTTGCGCAGCGGGCGGATAACCTGACGACGCAGCAGATGGTAGATCTGCGCTGGCGTAGTCGGCACACAGACCTGGATGTTCTGCTCGGCGCACAGTTGCAGGAAGCGCTCCAGGCGAGCGGACGAGTGCTCCGGCCCCTGACCTTCATAGCCGTGTGGCAGCAACATGGTCAGGCCGCACAGACGACCCCATTTGTGCTCGCCACTGGTGATGAACTGGTCAATGACCACCTGGGCACAGTTGGCGAAGTCGCCGAACTGGGCTTCCCACACGACCAGCGCGTTGGGCATGGTGGTAGCGTAGCCGTATTCAAAAGCCAGCACAGCTTCCTCGGACAGCAGCGAATCGTATATATCGAAGCGCGGCTGGCTTTCGCTCAGGTTCGCCAGCGGGATATAGGCGTTCTGCTCCTTCTGATTGTGCAGCACCGCATGGCGGTGGGAGAAAGTGCCGCGACCAACATCCTGACCGGTGATACGCACAGGGTGGTTTTCGTGCAGCAGCGTGGCGTACGCCATGGTCTCGGCAAAGCCCCAGTTGATCGCCAGACCACCGGCAGCCATCTTGCTGCGGTCTTCGACAATCTTGCCGACCTGCCGCTGTACCACCAAGCCGTCCGGCAAGGTGTTCAGACGATTGGCCAGTTCCTGCAGGGTCTTCAGGTCAAAACGGGTATCGTGGCGCGCAGTCCACTGATGGCCCAGATAAGGTGCCCAGTCGACAAAGGAACCAGTATCCGGCTCCTTGACCAGGCTTTTCACCACGTGGTCACCGTTATCCAACGCAGTCCGGTATTCCTCGATCCGCTGTTGCACTGCATCAGCGTCCAGTACCGCCTCTTCGACCAGACGCTGGGCATAGATCTCGCGCGTGGTGGGATGCTTGGCAATGATGCCGTACATACGCGGCTGGGTGCCGGATGGCTCGTCAGCTTCGTTGTGTCCGCGACGGCGGTAACACACCAGGTCGATCACCACGTCACGCTTGAACTGCATGCGGTAGTCAACAGCCAACTGAGTGACGAACAGCACGGCTTCCGGATCATCCCCATTCACGTGGAAGATCGGCGCCTGAATCATCTTGGCAATGTCGGTGCAGTATTCAGTGGAGCGGGCGTCATCCTGGCGGCTGGTAGTGAAGCCGACCTGGTTGTTGACCACGATATGAATGGTGCCGCCGGTCTTGTAGGCACGGGTCTGGGACATCTGGAATGTCTCCATGACCACACCCTGGCCAGCAAAGGCAGCATCGCCGTGGATGCTGATCGGTACGACCTTGTCACCGGCTGGGTCTTTGCGACGATCCTGACGGGCGCGTACGGAACCTTCGACCACCGGAGAAACGATTTCCAGGTGAGAAGGGTTGAACGACAGGGCCAGATGGACTTCGCCGCCGGAGGTCATGACGTTGGACGAGAAGCCCTGGTGATATTTAACGTCACCGGACCCCAGGTCGATCATCTTCTTGCCTTCGAACTCGTCGAACAGGTCACGTGGGTTCTTGCCCAGCGTGTTGACCAGTACGTTGAGACGGCCGCGGTGAGCCATGCCCAATACGACTTCGTTGACGCCGTAGGAGCCGGAGCGCTGGATGATCTCGTCGAGCATGGGGATCAGGCTTTCTCCGCCTTCCACGCCAAAACGCTTGGTACCGGGATACTTGGTACCCAGGTATTTTTCCAGACCTTCAGCCGCGGTGAGGCGCTCGAGCAGGTGACGCTTGCTCTCCACCGAGTGCTGCGGCTTGCCCCGCACACCTTCCAGACGCTGCTGGAACCAGCTGCGCTGACTGGAATCGACAATATGCATGTATTCAGCACCGAAGGTGCCGCAATAGGTCGACTTCAACGCTTCAAGAATTTCGCGAAGGGGCGCTTCTTCCTTGCCGATGTTGAGCTCACCGGTACGGAATACCGTATCCAGGTCGGCATCGGTCAGGCCGTACTCGGCCAATGTCAGATCAGCAATCTCTTCCCGTTCCCACAACCCCAGCGGATCGAGTGTGGACGCCTGGTGGCCGCGCATCCGATAGGCCAGGATCAGACGCAGGACGCCGACCTGTTTCTTGTCACGTTCGCTGCTTACCTGGCCGCCGCTTGCAGCCTGCGGGCGACGGGTATTCTGAGCGAGCGCCAAGAAGTGCTCACGAATAGTGGAATGGGAAATATCCGATCCAGTGAAACCGTTGATCTGGGGCAGCTTGTCGAAGTAGCTGCGCCATTCCTCGGCAACACCGTTGGGATCGTGCAGATAGAGCTCATAGAGCTCTTCAACATAGGAGGCACTCCCACCTGACAGGTGAGAGGTACTCCACAGCTGCTGCATTTCGCTGTCTGGCATGCTAGGTCACCCT
>JASJKW010000307.1:0-2813 GCA_037621305.1 Pseudomonas sp. | reverse complement strand
CAAGAACGAGCGCCGCAAGAAAACGCGCCAGCAGGCCAAGTCCGAAAACCGCACCCACGATGGCCATGAGCAACCACCAGACCTTGAACGGCTTGCGTTCGACCTTATGCAGGGGAGAGTTCAGATATTCTTCGACCCGTTTCTGGTCTTCAGGGTAGAGACGGCTGGCCATGAGTCACCTTTCATTCTTATATGGACGCAATTCTGTGTTGCGCATGAGTCTGACGAACAATCTGGGCATTCTATGCTTCAAAACGGAAGATTGCACCTCAAGGTGTTCCAGGTGCTCTCGGTGAGCTTTGCAGGCTGGTATGATTGCCGTCTACCGATTCCAGGAGTATCCCGTGCTGTCAGTCAACCTGCTAACCGGAACCCAGATTGTATTCAGCCTGCTTTTATATGGCGGAGCGCTATTGTGGGCCCTGGCGCGGGTTTCCTGGATTGAGTTGGTGGCAGACAGCCGCCGTCAGCACCTGTTCTTCGGCAGTATCTTCGGACTGTTCGTACTGTGGCTTCTGCGCAAGGAGTTCGATAACGGCCTGACGTTTCACTTTCTCGGGCTGACAGTGGTGACGCTGGTATTGGACTGGCCGCTGGCACTGGCTGCTGGGGCGCTGGCGCAGTTTGCGCTGGTGTTGCTGGGGTTTGACGAGCTGGGTGCGCTGGGGGCGAATGGGCTGTTGCGCATTCTTATTCCGGTGCTGGTGACGGTTCTCATGAGCCGGATGCTGGAACGCTTCAAGCCGACTAATCTGTTTCTGTACATTTTCATCAGTGGCTTCTTTGCGGCGGCGCTGGCCGCGGTATGCACCATGCTGACGGGAATGGGACTACTGGCGTGGTCGGGTCACCTGGCGCCGCCGAGCTCGGTGGTCGAGCTGATCGGCTACATGATCATGGTGATGTTTCCCGAGGGCTTCATCAATGGCATGGGAGTGGCGGCGCTGGTGGTGTTCCACCCGGAGTGGGTGGAAACCTTCGATACTGATCGTTATCTGCAGGAACCCTTCGAGGATGACCGCTGAGGTCGCCTGCTCAGGGCATCTGCACTTCGATCACGCCATCGGCGTTGACTGTGACGTCCGCCTCGCCGCCTTCAACAGCGGGTGTGGCCATCTTGGCGTCTGCGGCCATGGCCATGCTGTTGGCGCGCATGTACGGACGCGGTGACATGAACTGTGTATTGAGGTTCAGCTGGACAATCTTGTAGCCGTTGCCGCCCAGGCCTTGAGTGGCAATATCGGCACGCTGCTTGAATGCCTCGATGGCTTCCTTGATGAGACTGTCTTCAGTCGCGGTGCGGCTGCTCGGTGACAGGCTGAAGGACATGCTGTCCAGGTTGAGGTCGCCGAGCAGATCGCCAGTAACGGTCGATACCTGCGCGAAGTCGGTGCCTTCCAGACGAATTTCGCCGCGCTCACGCCAGGCAACGATATTCTGACGTTTCTCGTCATATACCGGTTGGCTGGAGCGACTGCCGCTGGAGACCTTGATGCTCTTGTTCCGGCGCGCGGTTTCCAGGCCCTTGTTCAGGGTGGTGGTAATGCGATTGGCCAGTTTGGCGGGGTCGGTGTCCTGTTCTTCGGTAAACAGCACCACGGTGAGGGTGTCGTTGTTCACTGACTGCTGCACTTCGGCGCGCAGCGATACCTGATTGTAGTTCAGTGGTTCGGCCAGGGATTGCCCGGCAAAGGCCAGGCCCATGACCAGCGGTAACATAAGAAATGAACGCATGAAATTCTCCTTGGGCACCTTGCCCTGAACTGTTGAGACAAGCAGCCAGCATAGCGGTTCCCGATGCGCTGGATCGGGGTTTTGTGCGACCCTATGCCACATCAAGACCGACTACGGTCGATTCTATACTGGAGTTAACTTTTGTCGCAGCGACTATTGATGAACCCGAATGCCTTCGCGCTCTCGCCTTCGCGGCAGAATCTCTGGCGGTTGATCTTCATTCGTCTACTGGTGCTGACGGCGCAGGCCGCCTCGGTACTGGGGGCGTGGTTCAGTGGCTGGTTTTCTCTGGAGTGGACGCCCCTGCTGTTGACGCTGAGTGTCTCGGCGGGCATCAGCCTGCTGTCGTTGTTGCGACTGCTGCGCGATTGGCCAGTGACGGATGTCGAATACGGCGCGCAGCTGCTGTTCGATATTCTGGTGCACAGCGTGCTGCTGTATTACGCCGGTGGCCCGGCCAACCCCTTTGCTTCCTATTTCCTGGTGCCGCTGACCATCGCGGCGGCCACCCTCTCCTGGGTGTATACCGCATGTCTGGCCAGCGTGGCGATGGTTGCCTACAGCCTGCTGCTGTTCTGGTACCACCCGTTGCCGCTGTTCGACATGCCGGTGCGTAACAGCCAGATTGATATACGGGTTATCGGAATGTGGCTGAACTTCGCCATGAGTGCCGGGTTGATTACCCTGTTTGTCGTGCATATGGCCGAAGCCTTGCGCAAGCATGCTGATCGGCTCGCTGAGCGACGCGAGCAGAGCATGCGTGACGCCCAGTTGCTGGGCATTGCCAGTGTCGCTGCGGGGGCGGCCCATGAACTGTCCACACCGCTGTCGACCATGAGCGTGCTGCTCAAGGATCTGCGTGCAGATTACACCGACCCCCAGATTCAGGAAGATCTCGAGCTCCTCCAGGAGCAGGTCCGCCAGTGCAAGGAAAGCCTGCAACAGATGGTGCGCAGTGCCGAGTTCAATCGCAGTCAGCCGCATAGCCATCAGCCTGCCGATGTCTGGCTCAAAGGGCTGCTGGAGCGCTGGCAACTGATGCGTCCTGAGGCGTCCTGGCAATTGAAGTCAGTGCCGGG
>JASJKW010000306.1:0-5961 GCA_037621305.1 Pseudomonas sp. | reverse complement strand
CGCCAGCGCCGGATCAGTGCATGATTACCACTGAGCAGCACCTCCGGTACGCGCTGCCCTGCAAACTCTTCCGGGCGGGTGTAATGCGGACAATCCAGCCACCCTTCCGAAAACGAATCTTCTGCCGCTGAATCCGCGTGCCCAAGCACACCGGGGATCAGTCGGCTTACCGCATCCAGGAGCACCATGGCTCCCAGCTCACCGCCGGACAGTACATAGTCGCCGATGGATATTTCCTCGTCGACGCACGTCTCGACAATGCGTTCGTCGATACCCTCATAGCGGCCACACAGCAGGACAAGACTGTCCAGTTGGGCCAATTCCTCGGCCCGGCGCTGTGTCAGCGGCTTACCCTGGGGAGAGAGATAGATCACCCGGGGTCTGGAGGGTGCCTTCTGCCGGATCGCCTCTATGGCTTCCAGCAACGGCTCGACCTTCATCAGCATGCCCGGACCACCACCAAAGGGTCGGTCATCGACCGTGCGGTGACGGTCATGGGCATGCTCACGGGGATTACTGAACTCGACTGTCAGCTGGCCCCGCTTGACGGCCCTGCCGGTCACTCCGTGCTCGGTCAACGCCGTGAACATCTCGGGAAACAGGGTTACTACACCGGCCCACACCGGTCAGAACTCCGGATCCCAATCGACCTGCATGACACCTTCAGCCAGGTCGATGTGCTTTACGTACAGGTCCGGCAGATACGGCAGCAGCCGCTCACGCTGGTCCAGACTGCCCGCACAGGGCTTTACCACCATGACATCGTTGGAGCCGGTTTCCAGCAGGTGGTCGATACGACCGAGCAGCTGCCCCTCAAGGGTCACTACCTGCAGACCTTCCAACTGATACCAGTAGAAATCACCGTCATCCAACGCCGGCAATTCAGCACGCGGCACGCAAATTTCCCAATCCTTGAGTTCAAGTGCCTGATCCCGGTCACTCAGCCCTTTGAGCTGAACCACCAGAACACGACCTTGAATGCGTCCCGTGACGACAGACACATGACGCTGCACATCACCCTTGCGGAGAGTCCACTCGGGATAGTCCAGCACATTGTCCAGCGGGTCGGTGTGTGAATACACCTTCACCGCTCCGCGTATGCCATGAACCGATACGATTTTGCCGAGGACCACCAAAGGCGATCCAACCGGCTCAGGCTGGCGTGTCATATCAGGCAGAAGCCTGAGCTTCCTTGATCAGATTGGCTACGCGATCAGAAGGCTGCGCGCCCTGGCTCAGCCAGTAGCTTACGCGATCCTGGTCTACGGACAGACGGGGCTCGCTGCCAGCAGCAACCGGGTTGAAGAAGCCTACGCGCTCAATAAAGCGGCTATCACGGGCGTTGCGGCTGTTGGCAACAGTCAGATGATAAAAAGGGCGCTTCTTGGAGCCACCACGAGCAAGACGAATGGTTACCATGTGGACATCATTTCCTGTATTTGAATAAGACTCACAAAATTCATTACGAGCATATAGCTCGAAAGGTCGCGTATTCTACGGAATATCGCGAACAAATGAAACTCTTTTGTACCCCGGCCCGCTGGCGAGCCGGTTAACCTCATAACGCAAGGAATCCGCGCTGAGGCAAAGTCGTCAGAATCGCGGCATTCCGCCGCCCGGTGGCAGCATTCCACCGCCGCCTCCGCCCATGCCACCCATACCGCGCATGAGCTTGGCCATACCCCCTTTGCCACTGACCTTCTTCATCATCTTCTGCATCTGCTTGTGCTGCTTGATCACCCGTCCGATATCCTGGATCTGGGTGCCCGAGCCGGCAGCAATGCGGCGCTTGCGCGAACCACTGATGACATCGGGATTGCGGCGCTCGCCCGGCGTCATCGAGTTGATGATGGCTTCCATCTGCTTGAACTGCTTCTCGGCCTGGGTCTGAGCGGTTTCCATCTGCGCCGGATTGACCTTGCCCATCATCGGCAATTTGTCCATCAGCGAACCCAGACCACCCATGCCGCGCATCTGCTGCAGCTGGTCACGGAAGTCTTCCAGGTCAAAGCCCTTGCCCTTCTTGAGCTTGCTGGCCAGCTTCTCGGCCTTGTCCTTGTCCAGCTTCTGCTCGGCCTGTTCGATCAGGCTGAGCACGTCCCCCATGCCGAGAATGCGCGAAGCAATCCGGTCCGGATGGAAGGGCTCAAGGGCGTCGGTCTTCTCACCAACACCGAGGAACTTGATCGGCTTGCCGGTAATATGCCGTACCGACAGCGCTGCACCACCACGGGCGTCACCGTCGACCTTGGTCAGGATGACCCCGGTCAGCGGCAGTGCCTCGTTGAATGCCTGCGCTGTATTGGCGGCATCCTGACCGGTCATGGCATCGACCACAAACAGCGTCTCGGCGGGCTTGGCCGCCGCATGCACGGCCTTGATCTCGTCCATCATGTCGGCGTCGATGTGCAGTCGACCGGCGGTATCGATGATCAGTACATCCATGAAGCGGTTCTTCGCTTCGCGGATGGCTGCCTCAACGATGGCGACCGGCTTCTGACTGAGATCAGACGGGAAGAAGTTGACGTCAACTTCTGCAGCCAGCGTTTCCAGCTGCTTGATGGCCGCCGGACGATAGACGTCGGCACTGACCACCATCACTTTCTTCTTCTGGCGCTCACGCAGCGTCTTGGCCAGTTTGGCCACACTGGTGGTCTTACCCGCACCCTGCAGACCGGCCATCAGGATCACTGCCGGCGGTGTCACGGCCAGGTTCAGCCCTTCGGCCTGGCCCATGACTGCTTCCAGCTCGGCCTTGATGATCTTGACGAACACCTGCCCTGGCGACAGGCTACGGGATACTTCCTGTCCCACGGCGCGATCACGCACCTGATCGACGAAGGTCTTGACCACCGGCAAGGCGACATCAGCCTCGAGCAGCGCCATGCGCACTTCGCGCAATGTGTCCTTGATATTATCTTCGGTCAGCTTGGCGCGGCCGGTGACCCCAGCCAGACTGGCCGACAGGCGTTCGGTAAGATTTTCAAACATCGACGAATTCTCCTTTGCCCCGCGTACCCCATGACGGGTTGAGGCGTACTGGCCGGCAAGTATACATTGGGGTTTGTATGGATGCAGCAAGCGCTTTATCCTCAACGCGGCTTGTGCGACACTTCGACTTTATTGATAAGCATTTTCAGGGACGTATGACAGCTCCGATATTCAGCCTGCTTGCTGCTGCGTTTTATCTCGGCGGCACGCTTTACCAGATACGCTGCCTGATGCGGCGGCGCAGCGCCAGCCCCAACCTGTTGCGCACCATTGGCGTGGTCGCCCTGCTCAGCCATGCGGGGAGCCTCTACGTTCAGATGGTCACCGCCGAAGGGCTGTCGTTCGGCTTCTTTCATGTTTCTTCATTGATCGCCTGGTTGGTACTGGCGGTCATTCTGATGTTCAGTTTGCGCGCACCGGTTACCAGCCTGTTGATCGCGCTGTTTCCGCTGGCATTGATTACCGACGTGCTTGCCTGGCTGTTTCCAGGCCACGGGGCGGCGCTCATCCCCGGCAAATCCGCCGTACTGGTGCATGTATTGCTGTCGATCCTGGCCTACGGCATTCTGACCATTGCCGCCTTCCAGGCAGCCCTGCTGGCAGTTCAGAACAACCAGCTCAAACACCGCAATCCGGTCCGGTTCAATCGCACCTTTCCGCCACTGCAGACCATGGAAGCCCTGCTCTTTCAGTTTCTGCTGTGTGGCGAGGTGCTGCTGACACTGGCATTGATTTCCGGCTTCATTTTCCTGGACAACATGTTCGCTCAGAATGTCGCACACAAGACGCTGCTTTCCTGTCTGGCGTGGGTAGTCTTCGGCATTCTGCTGTGGGGTCGGCATTTCCGGGGCTGGCGTGGCAACTACGCTATCCGCTGGACGCTGGGCGGTTTCCTGCTACTGATGCTGGCCTTTTTCGGCAGCAAAATAGTCAGCGAATTCATTCTGCCAATGTGATGGCGACACTCACCAACCCCATACCGAGGTAGCCCGTGAGTGACACAAGTACCGGCGCTCTATTACTGATACTGGTTGTACTCATCGCCCTCTCGGCGTTCTTCTCCAGCTCGGAAACGGGCATGATGAGCCTCAATCGCTATCGGCTGAAACACCTCAGCAAGAAGGGCCATCGCGGTGCCCAGCGCGCCGAAGATCTGCTCAGTCGTCCCGATCGCCTGCTCGGCACCATTCTGGTCGGCAATAATATTGTCAATATCCTCGCCGCCTCGATTGCCAGCGTTATCGCAGTGAAATTGTGGGGCGATGCCGGTATCGCCATTTCCACCATCCTGCTGACCATTGTCATTCTCATCTTCGGCGAAATTACGCCTAAAACACTGGCAGCGCTGCGCCCGGAGATGATCTCCTTCCGTGTCGCCATCATCCTCAGCGTGCTGCAGCGGGTGTTATACCCGGTTGTGTGGCTGTGCAGCACTGTAAGCAACGGGCTGCTACGCTTGCTCGGAGTGAACCCGAAGAACAATCAGAACGGCCAGCTCAGTGCCGAAGAGCTGCGCACCGTGGTCAACGAGGGCACCCTGGGCATCACGCGCAAGCGTCAGAATATGCTGCTGAGTATCCTCGATCTGGAAAAAATGACCGTCAACGACATCATGGTGCCGCGCAACGAGGCCTACGGCATTGACCTGGATGACGACATGCCGATCATTCTCGACCAGTTGCGTACCAGCCACCACACTCGACTGCCGATATTTCGCGGGGATATCAACAACGTCACCGGGCTGGTACACATGCGCATCATTGCCCGCTTGCTGAGTCGCGACGAGCTGACCAAGGAGAGCCTGATCGCCTCCAGCAAAGACCCGTATTTCATCCCGGAAAACACGCCGCTGCATACCCAGCTGCTGAACTTCCAGAAGCACAAAAGGCGCATCGGCTTCGTGGTGGATGAATATGGTGATGTGATCGGGCTGGTCACCCTGGAGGATATTCTGGAAGAAATCGTCGGCGAGTTCACCACCGACCTGTTGCCAGCCAATCATGACATCCATCCCCAGACGGATGGCAGTTACGTCATCGACGGCAGCGTCCCTCTGCGGGCAATCAATCGTCAATTGCTCTGGAAACTGCCAGAGGATGGTCCCAAAACGCTGAATGGCCTGATCACCGAACGCCTGGAAAACATTCCGGAAAACAACGTGGGACTGAGCATCGGCCAGTACCGCCTGGAGATTCTCCAGACCAAGGACAATATGATCAAGAGCGTCCGGATCTGGCGCGTGGAGCCTCGGCGGCAGGAAAGACCGGAAACCTGATAGCGCGATCAAACCTCCGGACTGAGTCTGGGTCCTGGAGATAGCTGATGCAACTGCAGGAGCGGGCTTACTTTAAAATGGCTTCTAAAGCTCGACCTTCACCGCCTCTGCCGCCCGCTGCGCTCTGGCTCGCGCCGACTCGATATCTTCATTCCGGGCCAAAGCCACACCCATGCGCCGCGACCCATCCACACCGGGCTTGCCGAATAGCCGAAGCTGGGTATCCGGCTCGCTGAGTGCCTGCTGCAGATTGCCGAAGCTGACCTTGTTCGAACTGCCTGCTGCCATGATCACCGCCGACGCTGATGGACCGATCTGACGAATCTGCGGGATCGGCAGACCGAGAATAGCTCGGGCATGCAGGGCGAACTCGGACAGGTCCTGGGAAATCAGCGTCACCAGTCCCGTATCGTGTGGTCGCGGCGACACCTCGTTGAACCACACCTGATCACCCTTGATGAACAGCTCGACACCGAACACACCGCGCCCACCCAGGGCATCGGTGATACTGCGCGCTACCTGCTGAGCCTGCGCCAGCGCCTGCTCACTCATCTGCTGCGGCTGCCAGGACTCACGGTAGTCGCCCGCTTCCTGACGATGGCCGATGGGGGCGCAAAAGCTGGTACCGCCACTATGGCGTACAGTCAGCAGGGTGATCTCGTAATCGAAGTCGACAAAGCCTTCAACGATCACCC
>JASJKW010000305.1:0-6807 GCA_037621305.1 Pseudomonas sp. | reverse complement strand
GACTCGCACTTGCACCTCATCCGTGGTGGCCTTAATTACAACCTTGAGCTGCGTTGGGAAGGGGTGCCTTCGTTGGCTGATGCGCTGCGCCTGCTCAAGACTCAGGCAGACCGTACACCGGCGCCGCAGTGGGTGAGGGTGGTGGGCGGATGGAACGAGTTCCAGTTTGCCGAGCGAAGAATGCCGACGCTGGATGAACTTAATCAGGCAGCGCCGGATACGCCGGTATTTGTTCTGCATCTGTATGACAGAGCTTTATTGAACCGCGCTGCGTTACGGGTGGTTGGCTATACACGCCATACACCCAATCCTCCAGGTGGTGAAATTCAGCGGGATGCCAATGGTGAACCCACCGGCATGCTGATCGCGCGGCCCAACGCCATGATCCTCTATTCGACGCTGGCAAAAGGCCCAACGTTGCCGATCGAATATCAAGTCAACTCCACACGCCAGTTCATGCGTGAATTGAATCGATTAGGTGTGACCAGTGCCATCGATGCAGGCGGCGGGTTTCAGAACTACCCGGATGATTACGAGGTGGTGCGCGAGCTCGCCCAGAACGATCAGCTGACCGTGCGTATTGCCTACAACCTGTTTACCCAGAAACCGGAGGAGGAGCTTGCCGACTTCAAGAACTGGACGGCGCAGGTCAAGCCGGGGGATGGCGACGATTTCTTCCGCCACAACGGTGCGGGCGAAATGTTGGTGTTCTCGGCGGCAGATTTCGAAGACTTTCTTGAGCCGCGTCCGGACCTTGCGCCGCAGATGGAGCAGGATTTGGAGCCAGTGGTCCGTCACCTGGTGGAACACCGCTGGCCGTTCCGCTTGCATGCGACCTATGACGAATCCATCTCGCGCATGCTGGATGTGTTTGAAAAGGTCAATCAGGATATTCCCTTCAACGGTTTGCCGTGGCTCTTCGACCACGCAGAAACCATTACGCCGCGTAACATCGAGCGCGTACGCGCCTTGGGCGGCGGCATCGCCATTCAGGATCGCATGGCGTTTCAGGGTGAGTATTTCGTTGATCGCTACGGTAACCAGGCGGCAGAACAGACGCCGCCGATTCAGCGCATGCTTGCCGAAGGCGTCCCTGTGGGCGCGGGTACTGATGCCACGCGTGTATCCAGCTACAACCCCTGGACGTCGCTGTACTGGTTGGTCAGTGGTAAGACAGTGGGTGGCATGACACTGTATCCCGAAGGTCTGTCCCGCTCGGTAGCGCTTGAACTCTTTACCCATGGCAGCGCCTGGTTCTCCTCGGAGCAGGGCAAGAAGGGCATGTTGAAGGTGGGCCAACTGGCCGATCTGGTGGCACTCAGCGCAGATTTTTTCAGCGTCGAGGAGGAACAGGTCAAGTGGATAGAATCGGTGCTAACCGTAGTGGGAGGAAAAGTTGTGTATGCCGCTGATGAGTTCCGCCCTTTGTCGCCGGGGGAGCTGCCGGTAACACCGGACTGGTCTCCGGTAGCGCTGGTGCCCGGGCACTGGAAACCCAGCGCTCCGCTGCAGGCCAGTATTCACCATTGCTCGGGGCCTTGTGCGGTTCATGCACACCAGCATGACCGGGTCAGGACGTCAGCAGTCCCGATCAGCGATTATCAGGGTTTCTGGGGTGCTTTCGGATGCTCCTGCTTTGCGTTCTGATGGCGTGATCTCAGCCCCCGTTGCATCGGCCTGGAGCCCGCTGCGCCATCCTGGGATAAACGCCAAAAGGGTCGCTTCGTCACTCGTATCGACGGAGAGGGCTTATGTCATTCAGCATTGAGGCGGGTGGCGCACTCTCGATAATGATCCTGTTTCTTGCGCATCTGGGACTGTGCGCGGCTTATATCCAGGGCGGGCTGATCAAGCTGACCGATTTCCCCGGTGCCGTCGTTGAGATGGCCCACTTCCGCCTAACCCCGCCGGCCTTGTTCGCCGTTCTGGTGATAGCACTGGAACTGGGCGCCTCTGTGATGGTGTTGACGGGCTTTCTGCGCTGGCTGGGTGCGCTGGCACTGGCCGGATTCACGCTTCTGTCCACCCTGATCGCGCTGCGGTTTTGGGAGCAGCCGGCAGGCGAGGCCAGGCACGCAGACGCGAATGCCTTTTTCGAACATCTCGGTCTCATCGGGGGATTGCTACTTGTCGCCTGGGTGGATCTTGCCCAGAGCCCGTCCCTCGATCTGTGACGAAAGTAGGCTGACGTTTCTAAACCATCTAACCCGGCAAGGAGAATAGGATGACCGCCATTGATATGCCCGCCCCGGCGAAGGGCCCGCTGAGCTTGCCGGTCTTCCGGGCGTTGTGGATCGCCACGATCATTTCCAACATCGGCACCTGGATGCATGATGTCGGTGCGGGATGGCTGATGACGTCGTTGTCGCCCAGCCCACTGCTGGTGGCTCTGGTACAGGCCGCCACGACCCTGCCGATGTTCTTGCTGGCCCTGCCGGCCGGAGCGCTGGCCGACATCGTCGATCGCCGGAAGATGCTGCTGTCCGCACAGGTCCTCGGCCTTGCTGCCGCCGCCGTTCTGGCCTTCCTGACCTTTCAAGGGCTGACCAGCCCGTGGGTGCTGCTCGCCGCCACCTTTGTTCTCGGCGTGGCGGCGGCGCTCAGCGCGCCGGTGTTTCAGGCCATCGTCCCAGAACTGGTCGACAAGGCTACCTTGCCCGATGCGGTGGCGCTCAACAGTCTCGGTGTCAATATCTCGCGCGCCATAGGCCCGGCGCTTGGCGGGGTGATCGTGGCGATAGCCGGCGTTCCAGCGGTCTTCGCGCTGAATGCCGTGTCGGTTTCTGCGGTACTGATCGTGCTTGTCACATGGAAGCGCGCCACGACCGTACACAGCTTGCCACCCGAACATTTCTTCGGCGCGCTGCGGGCGGGTTATCGCTTTGCACGGCATTCTCCGGCGATGCGGCTGGTACTGATCCGCACTCTGGGCTTCTTCCTGTTCAGCAGCGCGCTCTGGGCGATGCTGCCGTTGGTGGGCCGCCGCGAACTGGGGCTGGATGCGGCGGGTTACGGCGCACTTCTCGGTTGCATGGGCGCCGGTGCCATTGTTGGCGCATTGCTGCTGAAACGACTGCGCAAGAAGGTAGCGTCCAACAGGGTCTCGATCTGGGCGACACTGCTGTTCGCGGCTGCGACCCTCGCACTGGCGCTGGCGCCCAATGCTTGGCTGGCCGGGGCAGTGATGTTCGCTGCCGGCCTCGCCTGGATCGGCATGCTGACCTCGCTCAACGTCGCGGCGCAGATGGCCTCGCCTGGTTGGGTCAAGGCCCGAGCGCTCGCCGTCTATCTGCTGGTGCTTCAGGGAGCTATGACCGGCGGCAGTATCCTGTGGGGTACTCTTGCCAGCAGCGCGGGCGTCACCGGCGCCCTGATCATCGCAGCCATCGGCCAGATGCTGGCGATCCTGCTGGCCCTGCGCTGGCGGCTGCCGAAGGATTCCACTACCGATCTGGCGGCCTCGAACCATTGGGCCGAGCCTGTCCTCGCTGTCCCGCTTGTCAATGACCGCGGCCCCGTCCTGATCGCGGTTGAATACCGGATCGCCCCGGAACAACAGGCCGCGTTCACCGCCGCTCTGCGCAATTTCCGCGCGACGCGCTATCGCGACGGCGCGATCCGCTGGGATGTCTGGGAGGACGTCGCAGAGCCCGGCCGGGTGGTGGAGGAGTTCATCGTCGAAAGCTGGGTTGAGCATCAGCGCCAGCATGCGAGGGTGACCCATAGCGATGCACTGGATCAGGAATTGTTGAACGCGTTTCACATCGGCGATCAACCACCCGTCGTCCGCCATCTGTTGCGACCACTTTGACTCTGGACACTGAGGTCGTGCGGATGGTCCGGGCGGCATGCAAGCAGGAGGCACGACATGATTGAAATGGTCATCGAGCAGCGGCGTTGCGGCCTAAAACCCCATTTTATGCACGTAGCACGTCGCTGATTTCCGGCCGTGGATTATCAGGTCTGTTTTATTCAGGGCGATTGGCTGGTTCCGACAGTCTGGGACAAGTTCGAGCGCCACTTCAGAGCCTGTGGCTACGCTTGTTGTGTGCTGTCGCTGCCTGCCCCTGGCGAGCTGGGCTGGTATCAAATCCTGCATGGCGAAGATAATCGGTCGGCGCCTCTTGGACGTCTCGTCGACTTCTATGCGGAGCGGATTGCAGCCTTTCCGGCGCCGCCTATACTTATCGGGCATGCAATGGGCGGGCTGATCGTTCAGTTGTTATTGGATCGAGGCTTAGGCGTGGCCGGCATCGCTATTGCCCCGCGGCCGCCGCAGCGCATCTTCCCCGGCATTCTTTCGCTGCTGCATATCCTCACAGCGAAAATTGAACGACTGAACGGCATGCGCTTTCTACGCCTGACGCCTGCGCAGTTCTCACGCCGCCTGGGGCATCCGGCATCCCGACAGACAACCGACCCGCTCTATGAACGGTTTGTTGGTCGAGTCCCGCAAAAACTGATGACAACGGTAGCATTAGGCGTGGGCAGCAGATTACTCTTCAAACACGAGCGCGGGCCTTTATTGCTGATTTCCGGTAGTGACGATCGTATGGTTACTAGCTCTGTGGTTTTGGCCAACTATTTTTATCAGAGGCAGTCGTTGGCGCCGACAGACTACATCTGCTTTCCCGGCTACGGCCATCTGATTATTACGCAGCCGGGTTGGGAGCAGGTCGCGGACCGCATCCTTGAATGGCTCCAGCAGCAACTGGGCTGGTTTTGATTGCGCCTCCAGCTGAATGCCCAATACAACTAAGCGCTGTGGCGCAGGCGTAGGTACTTTCCTTGCGAACATATGTCACTTTGCTGCTGAGCTTCGTGCTTGGTTGCATCGCGTGTACGAGTGTATCGGCGCGCATCTCTGACGACATGGATCATCGCCGCTGGACCACCAGCGACCGGGGCCCCAGCTCAGTAGGAGCGCTTGCGCAAACCGCTGATGGGTACCTGTGGCTGGGAACGCATGATTCTTTGTATCGTTTCGATGGTTTTGAGTTCGAGAAATTCGTGCCTGCTGACGGTGAGCCGCTGGGCATGGTCTCGACGCTTCTCAGCACCAGCAAAGGTCTGTGGGTGGGTTTTCGTGCCGGTGGGGCCCGTCTGATCAGCGCAAACGGCGTGTTGCAACCGGTTCATCCGGGCCTTCCGGGCGGGGTGGTGTACGACATGGCCGAGGATCAGCAAGGGCATGTATGGGCCGCGACGGATGATGGGCTTGCCCGACATGAGGGCACGGGTTGGCACCTGGTTGGCAAGGAGTTGGGCTTTGCCGACCGCCATGCCCGAGCGGTGCACGTGGATGCAGATGGCTATGTCTGGGCGGCGAGCGAAGAGGAGTTATATACGCTCCCCCCAGGGGCATCTGCGTTTATACAGATCGGCATCAAGAGTCAATCTGTCAGCAAAATAGCATCGTCCCCTGCAGGTGACATCTGGATAACCGATCGTTCCAGGGACCATCTACTGCGTCTGAAAAAAACAGGCTATGCCGACATTGAGTTTGAAGAGATACCGGCCTCACGCACGGTTAGTATCGTTCTCGACGAGCAGGGAGACGCCTGGCTGGGCACGCTGGGCTCTGGCGTGCATCACCTGGCCGCCGGTGAGCGGTCCGAGTCTGCCGAGGATCAAGCTGCAATCAGCTCGTACACTGTTCGCGACGGACTCAGCTCCAATAATGTATTAGCCCTGCTCATCGACCGCGATGGCACCCTATGGGTGGGCACGGATACGGGGCTGGATCGACTCACGCGTAAAACACTGTCTTCCCTTGCTCTACCGGTCGGTGCGGGCAGTCATGCATTGGCAGTAAGCGGTGATGGTTCCTTATGGATTGGCTCCGACAATGGCCAGCTGATAGGCCTCGGTGGCGACCGCCATTCCACTTTTGAGTTGGACATGCCGATCACCACATTGATAAACAGTCAGCAACACGGCTTGTTGATGGGCGGGTATCAGGGGATTTTCTCGCTTTCAGATGACGGGCCGGTGCGCATCGCAACCTTGCCTGTCGAATCCGCCCGCGAGGCTGCCGTAAGGGCGATGGCCGTAGGAAAGAATGGCGATATATGGGTCTCGGTCAACCGAGCAGGGCTTTTTGTCTGGGCTGATCAGCAATGGCGACGCACTGAGCCGATCAGTGATTCCGAACGGCAGGTGATGCCTGTCATCGCCTCCCGAGATCTGGCGGGCATGCTGTGGTTCGGCTACCGGGACAATCTGTTGGTGTCTGTTGATGAGCAGAAAGTTACACGCTGGGGTGAGCAGGAAGGGCTGAACATCGGCCATGTCACGGCGATGCTGCATTTGCCCGGGCGCACCTGGGTAGGCGGCCAGCACGGCTTGGCGTATCTCAAGGATGGACGTTTTCATCGTCTGGATCTGCCGGCTGTTGGACCCTTTCAGAACATCTACGGGCTGGTCGCCGTACCGGCTGTGAAAAACGCAGGTGAATTCGGGATGGATATCTGGATACACAGTCGCGGTGGAATTTTCAAACTGCCTGCAGCAGAGATCGAGCGGGTAATAGCCGGTGGTGACGCACTTTTGTACAGCTCGCATGATCACATCGGTCGGCTCCCCATGGACCCATTCAAGGTATTGCCAGTACCCACTGCAGCCTACACGCCTGAAGGCTTGCTATGGTTCGCTACCGGAGACGGAGTCGTCCATGTTGATCCATACCAACCAAGGGGTATGGCACACCCATCGGCCATCACGATCAAGTCGCTGACAGCCGATGGAGTCGATGTTGATATTTCCACCGCGCCCGTTCGGTTGATAGCTGCACCGGAAAAGCTGGTG
>JASJKW010000304.1:0-14391 GCA_037621305.1 Pseudomonas sp. | reverse complement strand
GCTCAGCGCCGGTGTCAGCCGTTATTACCAGACCCAGTTCGACCCTGCAGACTGGAGTGGTAGCCTGCGGGGCTACAGCATGAACGCAGAGGGTGAGCCGGATACCCTGTTATGGACGACCGACACCACCTTTGTGCAAGGCACGCAGTCAGGTGATTTCCAGACCTGGCGCAATGCACAGGGCACGACCATGGCGGGGCCTGTCAATCTGGGGGCCGGTACCTGGGCGGCCCTGTCGCCCGCCCAGCAGACGACGTTGGATGCGGAGGCTGCGTTAGCGGGATTGAACGGTGCTCATGCGGCGCAGCGTCTGCTCAACTGGGTGCGAGGCGGTCGTGACGCCGACCTGCGTTCGCGCAGTCGGTTGCTGGGCGATATCATCAATTCGGCGCCGGTGATGGTGGGTGCCCGTCATCATGTGTCCGCCAATGGCAGCACCGATTATCTTGCCTACCTGCAGGATAGACGCTCCATGGGCGAAGCCATGGTGCTCGGCGCCAACGATGGTTTCCTGCGCATTTTTGATACCCAGGGTATCCACCAGTACTCCTTTCTGCCGGCAGCCTTGCATATCGGGCTGGGTACGCGGGCGCGTACCGATTATGGGGCCGGCAACCATCACAGGTCGGGAGTGGATGGGCGAATCGTGGTTGCCGACGCCCCGCTGGGCGCGCACTGGAGCACGCTGATTGCCAGCGGCATGGGCGCTGGTGGCAAAGGTGTATTTGTCGTGCGTCTGTTTGACGCTGCGCAAGGCATGGGTGCGCGTGGCGCGCTCTGGGAAGCCAATACCAGTCAGATAACGGATAGCGGCCATATCTATGGTCGCCCCGTCATAGCCCAACTTCACGGACGCAGCGTCCTGATCACCGGCAACGGTTACGGCAGTGCAAGGGATACCGGAGCGCTGCTGGTCTTCGATCTGCAGAGTGGCGACTTGCTCAAACAACTGGATGTCGCCAGCCGGGCTGCGGCGAATCAGGGGAATGGATTGTCACCGCCGGTACTGCAATTCGATGCCGCCGGCGAAGTGCGTGCAGCCTTTGCCGGGGACCTGCAGGGACAGCTGTGGAAATTCGACCTGAGCGATCCGGATCCGGCCCGCTGGGCAGTAGCCCATAACGGCACACCATTGTTTAGCACAGCAGCGGGGCAGCCGATCACCGTGCAGCCACAGATTCACCGCAGCGTGGCGGCGGGCCAGGATCTGATCCTGTTCGGTACAGGTAAATTCATGGAAGTCGCTGATCTGACTGATACCAGCACCCAGGCTTTCTATGCCGTACTCGACACACCGGCGCCACCCAGCGGCGGACTGACTCCGGCGCAATTGCAGCATCAGCAGATCGACTCTGTCAGCACTGATCCCACCAGTGGTCAGTTAGTACGCACGGTCAGTTCCAATACTCCGGACTGGAGCGCCCAGTATGGCTGGTACCTGCCGCTGATCTACAACGGCCGGGCTGAGGGTGAACGGGTGACCCGCGACTTTGTTATCAGGAATGCGCGGGTGCTGTTCACTACCGGTTTCATCAAGACTGGCGTCAGCGATCCCTGCATGACCCAGGCCGGTGGCTGGTTGATGGCAGTGACGCTGGGTACCGGTGGCATGCCGACCAGACAGGTACTGGATACCGATGGGAATCGGGTGACGGATGACAATGATCTGCCTGCAGCGGGGTTGGAGTTGGGCATTGGCCTGCCTGGTGACCTCAACGTACTGAACGAGGATGAGACGGGAATGCAGCCCGGCTGCAGTGGCGAAGTCTATGTGGTGCAGGGCTCAAGTGACGTAGCCGTGGTGACCGGCCAGCCGCACTGTCAGTTCAACCGGATCATGTGGCGGCAGCTGCAATAGGGAGAAGGGACATGGGGAGCAGGACGCAGCAGGGCTTCACCTTGATAGAAGTCATGATCGTAGTGGTGATCATCGGGATACTGGCAGCAATAGCATTGCCGTCCTATCAGGAGTATGTGCGCCAGACCAGGCGAGCGGAGGTGTCGGCGTTGTTATTGGAAAACGCCCAGCTGCTGGAGCGTCATTACACCCGTAACGGCAGTTACGACAGTGGTGCGGTCAATGGCTTGCTCAATCAGAGCCCTGCCAGCGGAGCGGCAGTTTTCAGCATAGTGCCGACGCTGACTCCCGAGAGCTTTGTTCTGACTGCGACGGCGATAACCGGCGGCATCATGGACGGAGATGCCTGTGCAATCTATACCTTGAATCAGGTGGGGCAGCGCGCGCCAGCAGATACCAAATGCTGGCGACGCTGAGCCAATTTCAATCAGCGCTGGGAGCGGCGGGAGCGGACTGTTCGGCCGGTAGCAGCAGGTTCATCACAATGGCTACTACGCCGCACAGGCTGACGCCCTGGAGAGTGAAATCCTGATGACCTATGGTCATGCCGCCGATCCCGAATACCAGGGTGACCGAGACGATACACAGGTTGCGTGCCTGGCTCAGGTCTACCTTGTTATGGATCAGGGTGTTCATGCCGACCACGGCAATGGAGCCGAACAGCAGGCAGAGGATTCCGCCCATCACCGGTGCCGGCATGCTCAGCAGGACGGCGCCGAACTTCTCGATGAACGCCAGGCAGATGGCAAACAGCGCCGCCCAGATCATTACCGCAGGATTGAAGTTGCGTGTGAGCATGACCGCACCGGTCACTTCGGAATAGGTGGTATTGGGCGGTCCGCCGAGGAAAGCGGCGGTGGAGGTGGCCAGCCCGTCACCCAGCAGGGTGCGTTGCAAACCGGGTTTGCGAATATAGTCCTTGCCGGTTACCGAACCAATCGCCAACACGTCACCGATATGTTCGATGGCCGGGGCAATCGCGACCGGGATCATGAACAGAATGGCTGCCAGATGGAATTCCGGAAACATGAAGCCCGGAGTAGCCAGCCAGCCGGCATTATCGACAGCAGTGAAATCCACTACGCCGAGCAGCCAGGACAGGCTGTAACCCACGGCCACACCCGCCATGATAGGTACCAGCCGGAACACGCCCTTGGCATACACTGCCACGGCCAGCGTTGTCGCCAACGAGGCCATGGAGATGATCAGGGCGGTGGGGTAGTCGATCAGCTGGACGCTACCGTCGCCGGATTTGCCCGTGGCCATATTCACCGCTGTGGCGGCGAGGCCGAGACCGATGACCATGATGACCGGTCCCACGACCACTGGCGGCAGCAGACGATGGATAAAACCGGGGCCGCGCAGGTGCACCAGCAGGCTCAACAGCAGATAGACCATGCCGGCTGCAACCAACCCTCCCAGCGTCGCCGGCACCCCCCAGGTCTGGTTGCTGTAGAGGATGGGAGCGATAAAGGCGAAGCTGGAGGCGAGGAAAACCGGAAGTTGGCGTTGGGTTACAAACTGGAAGATCAGTGTGCCGATACCGGCGGTAAACAGCGCTACGCTTGGATTCATACCGGTGATCAGGGGCATCAGCACCAAGGCGCCAAATGCCACGAACAACATCTGCGAACCGGCCAGCATGCTGCGCCAGCCGGTTGTATCCATATTCTGCATTAATGCGCGTCCTTCTGGCGGGTGCCGAAGATCTTGTCGCCGGCATCGCCCAGACCGGGGATGATGTAACCCTGTTCGTTCAGACGCTCATCCACCGAGGCGGTGAAGATTTCCACATCCGGGTGTGCCGCATTGACTCGTTTTATGCCTTCTGGAGCTGCAACCAGCACCAGTGCGCGGATCTCATGGGCGCCCGCCCGTTTCAGCAGGTCGATGGTGGCGATCATCGAGCTCCCGGTGGCCAGCATGGGGTCAATGATCAGCGCGCGGCGTTGATTCAGTTCACTGACCAGCTTTTCCAGGTAGGTGTCAGCTTCCAGAGTCTGCTCGTTGCGTACCATGCCGATGACGCTGACTTTGGCGCTGGGGATCAGGCTGAGTACACCGTCGAGCATGCCGAGGCCGGCGCGCAGAATGGGCACCACAGTGATTTTCTTGCCGGCGAGTTTCTCGACACTGACATCACCGCACCAGCCATCAATGGTGTGGTTCTCAACGGGCATGTCCTTGGTGGCTTCATAGGTCAGCAGGGCAGCAACTTCCTGAGCCAGCTCACGGAAGTTCTTCGTGCTGATGTCATTGCGTCGCATCAGACCAAGTTTGTGGCGAATTAGCGGATGGCGTATTTCTTGGATGTTCATTGACAGGTTCCAGGGGCGGCTAAAATGCATTCGGGAACTTCTGGATGGGCTGTACGTGCCAGCGCGTCCAGAATTTCCGTAAGGTTAAACGAATGTTTTATGCTGGTCATCCGATTCTCTGTGCTCATTGGCCGGTTTACTTGCGCTGATGGCATTGGTGCAGTATTTTCGCTCCCCTTTTCATACCGCTCTGGAGGTTTTGCATGTCCACTGATCTTGACCATGTCAAGCAGGTCATGAACGAGGCAGATTGCTTGTACAACCATCAACAGATCGAAGACGCCATGGACAATATGGCCACCGAGATCACCCAGGCTCTGCAGGACAGCAATCCGATCGTCTACAGCGTGATGAATGGTGGGCTGATCATCGCCGGTCAACTGCTGACCCGACTGAATTTCCCGATGGAAGTCGGTTATCTGCACGCCACCCGTTACCGCAACAAGCTCTCTGGTGGCGAGCTGTTCTGGAAAGCGCGTGCCGAGCATTCGCTGGTCGGTCGTACGGTGCTGATCATTGATGACATTCTGGATGAAGGCCATACGCTGGCGGCCATCGTCGAATATTGCCGCGATGCCGGTGCTGCTCAGGTGCTGACCTGCGTGCTGCTGGACAAGCGTCATGATCGCAAGGCCTATGAAGGCATGCGTGCCGATTTCACCGGCCTGGATGTTGAAGACCGCTACCTGTTCGGCTTTGGTCTGGACTACAAGGGCTACTGGCGCAATGCGGCGGGTATCTACGCGTTGAAGGATCACTGATCCGTCTGTACTGACATCGCCAACCTCGCACTGATCATCTGCGCTGCCCGTTCCGGTGTGGCAGCGAAGGTACGCACATTACGGCTGGCGTCGAGCCCGGCGCGTCTGAGTTTGAGCCGGATCGGCGCCTTGACGCCTACCAGATACACGGCGATGTTGCGCTCGGCCAATCCGCGCAGGGCTTTCTCGAACAGCACCAGCGCGCTCATGTCCATGCTCGGTACGCTGCGCATATCAATGACCACATACCGGATCTGATCATCAAAACGGCTGATGGCTTCGAGCGCCTTATCGGCGGCAGCGAAGAACATCGGGCCATGGATGTGATACAGCGCCACACTGTCCGGCAAGTCCGCCAGGGCTTGATCATGACTGCGTGGTTGCGCACTGCCTTCACTCAAATCTGCCATGCGCTTGATGAACAGCGCCGAGGCCAGCAGCAGCCCCACGCCCACCGCCAGAACCATATCGAACAGCACTGTCAGTAGCAGGCAGATGATCAGCACCACCACATCCTGGCGCGGACCGACGCGGAACATATGCAGTACATGGGGCGCCTCACTCATGTTCCAGGCGACTATCAGCAGCATGGCCGCCAGTGATGCCATCGGCAACCAGGCGAACAGCTTGGCCAGCAACACCACCGCCAGCAGAATGACCAGCGCGTGCACTATTGCTGCAATCGGCGAGAACGCGCCGCTGCGTACGCTGGTGGCGGTGCGGGCGATGGCTGCAGTGGCGGTGATGCCGCCGAAAAACGGCACAATCATGTTGCCCAGCCCTTGGCCAACCAGCTCGGCATTGGGGTCATGTCGGGTATTGGCCATGCCATCGGCAACCAGTGCGCACAGCAGGGATTCGATGGCGCCCAGCATCGCCACCGCCAGCGCGGAGGGCAGCAGTTGCTGCAGCAGTGCAAAGTTCACGGTCAGTGGTTGGCCATCTCCGCCCGGCAGTGTCCAGGGGAGAGCCCACTGGGGTGCGAAGGGCGGAATGCCGGCATGGATTACGCCATCAAGCTCATAGCTGAAGCGTGCACCGAGCGTAGCCACGGGGATATCCAGGGCCAACAGCAGCGCGCCGAGCAGGCTGCCGGCGAGCAGGGCGATAAGGTGACCGGGAATGCGCCGGGTCAGGCGCGGCCAGAGAATCAGCGTCAACAGAGTGACCGCGCCGACCAGCGTGTCGCCCAACTGGATCGATGGCAGCGCGGTGACGAGCATCTGCAACTGTTCGAGGTAATGGCTGGGCTGTGCGCTCAGCTGCAGACCGAAGAAGTCCTTGATCTGCAGCGTGGCGATGACCACCCCGATACCGGCGGTGAAGCCCATGACCACCGGATAGGGCACGAACTGGATCAGGCTGCCCATGCGCGCCAGCCCCAGGGCCAGCAGGATCACCCCCGCCATCAGCGTCACCAATAACAGCCCGCCCAGACCATATTGCTGAGTGATGGGCAGCAGGATCACCACGAAGGCAGCGGTCGGCCCGGAGATATTGAAACGTGATCCGCCACAGATGGCGATGATCAGCCCGCCGACAATCCCGGTATACAAACCGTGCTGCGGCGCGACGCCCACCGCAATGGCCAGCGCCATGGCCAGAGGAATGGCGATGATGCCGACGGTGAGTCCGGCCAGCATGTCACCACGAAAAGCTGCAAGGGAATATCCCCGTCGGAAACTGTCACGCAGGGCAACAAACAGCGGCAGTTTGAAGGAACGACCAGTCATGACCCATCCTGTGCTGACAACATCGGGCATGCCGCCACGACAGATCTTGCTGCCTGCTGGGGAAGCTATGCCATGAAAACTCGCTAAGGAGCTGCAAGCATACTCCGCCGGGCGCCGGTAATGTAAGGCTGGCGCCTCGCTTATATCCAGCTGATGCTGAATTCCTGTCACCCGATGCTGGTGGCGGCGGGGCGGTCGGATGGTTACAATTTGGGCTTTCCGTATTCACATGAGGGGTTGTTTGTGCGCAAAGACAAGAAAAAGGTAGTTGGCGAGCCCATGAGCGATGAGCAGGTCGCCGTCTTCCTGAGCTTTCGTCCGCGTGACGCTGACGAGTCCGTTGATATGTACATGCTGACACGCGCCTATCGCGGCCTGCGTGCGCATGATTTTGTCCGCTTTCTGGATATGTTCCAGGCCGCTGGTCATGACGTGAATGCTGCCGGTGCCGATGGTCGAACCATGCTGCAGATCCTGCGTGAGCATGCTCAGGCAGAGGACTACGTCGCAGCGTTGGAAGCCGTCGGTGCCCGCTAGCCTACCTAACTATTCCCCAAGGAGTGCAAGCATGTTGAAACGTCTGGGTTTTCTGGCAGTAGCAGGGCTGGCAGTTGTACTGTCCGGTTGTGCCCACAGCCCGCAACAATTGAATGTCACGCCCAGTGTGACCATTCCGCTGAGCCAGGTGGCTCGTCAGCAACCGGTTGTGCTCACAGTGCAGGATAGCCGGTCATCGCCGGTGATGGGCACGCGTGGCGGCCTGTATCCCGACTCCAGCAACCTGACCATCAGCAACCAGGCCGTGCCGCATCTGCGTCAGCAGGTGGAGCAGGCGCTTGGCAAACTGGGCTTTCAGGTGGTGCCGGAAGGAACGCCCAACGCCAACAGTCTGGTGGTGAGTCTGGCTGAACTGTCCTATGTGTCGCCGAAAGAAGGGGTGTATGTCACCCAGGCGGACATCGGCGCAGCCTTCGCGGCTGAAGCGCGCTCGGCGAACCAGCGCTACAACGGTCGTTACAGTGCTTCCGCGCAACATCGCTTCGGCTATGCACCTAACCAGGCGACCAACACGCGTCTGGTTACCGAGGTGATGAGTGACGCGCTGTCGCGGATTTTCAAGGACCCGGAAATCATTCGCATCCTGCAGCAGTAATCTCTGAAGTGCAGCGGGCCGTCCTGTGGCGGCCCGCTGCCGCTTCTCACTCTTCCTTCGGTTCCTTTGGCGTCTGCAGCATTTCATCATGCTCGGCCATATTCCACGGCAGCACACCTGGCGTCAGATGCAGGAAGTGCAGGTACTTCTCGAAGTGGTCGAGAATGTCGCCGATGATTTCCTGCTGGTCATAACCATAGATGTCATATGCCTGGCCACCCCGGCGCAGGAAGACTTCAGCCCGATAATAGAAGCTGTCGTCATCTGCGGTCTCCTCGATTTCCGGGTGGGCAAAGGCGGGACGCAGGTAGTCGCGCAGGCGAATCTCATACAGAAAGTCCAGCTGGTCCGGGGTGATAACCTCCAGATAGGCGCGCTTATGCTCTTCATCATAATGGACCTCAGCAGGCCAGGATTGCGCCTGCAAGCCTTTGGCCACGCGGATCATGGCGGTCAGCGCGGTATCCTTGATGAAGAGTTCCACCTCGTCCTTTGCCGGATAGTTGACGATGCCAGCCAGGCGTTTCTTCCACAGTGCGGCGCCGCGTCCCGCGGTGTGCATGCCATGGCCCATGTTGACTTGCTGATGATGACTTTCGATCACCAGCGCGCGCCACATGCCCAAGGCCGATATCAACATGATGATGGCGAAGGGCAGGGCGCTGGCCACCGCCATGCTCTGTAGCGCCTTGAGCCCGCCGGCGACCAGGAGCACTGAGGCCAGCACGCCGCTGAGAATAGCCCAGAAACCGCGCTGCCAGGCCGGCGTAACCAGGGCGCCGCCAGAGGCCAGCGAATCGATCACCAGCGCGCCGGAGTCGGCAGAGGTGATGAAGAAGAGGGTAATCAGTATCACCGTAATGGTGGAAATGATGGCGGTCATGGGCAGCTGTTCGAATAGCTTGAACAGAGCGATGGCATTATCCGCCTGTACTTGGTCTATCAGCTCCGAGTAGCCCTGGTTGATGATCAGATGCAGTGCCGTGTCACCGAATACCGAGAACCAGAAAAAAGTGAACATGGTGGGCACCAGCATCACGCCGAAGACAAACTGGCGGATGGTCCGGCCCCGGCTGATCTTGGCGATGAACAGGCCGACAAAGGGCGCCCAGGCGATGGTCCAGCCGAAGATGAACAGGGTCCAGTTGCCGATCCAGTCACTGCGGGAATAGGCCTGCAGGTTGAAGGTGCGTTCGACAATGTTGTTCAGGTAGCTGCCGGTGTTCTGCAGGAAGGCTTCCAGAATGAAGATGGTCGGGCCGGCGAAGAAAACGAACAACATCAGGGAGGTCGCCACCACCATATTCAACATGGACAGGTTCTTTATGCCCTTATCCATACCGGCAATCACCGAGCCCATGGTCAGGAAGGTGATGAAGGCGATCGTGCCGACCTGTACGCCAATACCGATGGGAATCGACGGCCACAGATAGTTGAGACCGGCATTGATCTGCGCTACGGACAGGCCGAGTGTAGTGGCAATACCGAACATGGTGCCGAGAATGGCGAAGGTGTCCACCGCATGGCCGATAGGCCCGTAAATGCGATCGCCGATCAAGGGGTAGAGCGCAGAGCGGATGGACAGCGGCAACCCATGGCGGAAGGAAAAGTAGGCGAGTACCAGGCCGGTCAGTCCGTAGATTGCCCAGATGTGAAAGCCCCAGTGGAAGAAGGCGATCTGCATGGCTTGCTTGGCTGCATCGACCGTCAGCCCGCCGGCGCCTTGCGGGGGCTCGGCATAGTGCAGTACCGGTTCGGCGACACCAAAGAACAACAGGGCGATGCCGTAGCCTGCGGAAAACAGCATGGCGAACCAGGCGGGGAAGCTGTATTGCGGCTCGGCATGGTCAGGCCCGAGCTTGATATGGCCCCATTTGCTCATGGCCACAATCACGATGAACACCAGGAAGATCGCCACCGACAGCATGTAGAACCAGCCGAAGGTCGTGGTGATATAGCTCAATACCGAGGAAAACAACTCGCCGGCCAGGTCCGGTTGAGTGGCTGTGCCTATGACCAGCAGCAGGATGAAGAAGAATGACGGAATGAAGACCGGCAGCAGGATGGTGGTGTTCCAGAGACGGCCTCTGGTTGGTTCCGGCATGCGGGAGCGCTCCTTGGGCCAGATGATGGGAATCGCGTTAAGGCGCGGGAGGTGTTGTGCGGAGAAGTATAGCAGTCAGGGGTTGGCTCACTGGCGGAGTCAGCTTTCCACTTCGCAGGTCTCCACCCTGACTCGAATGATACCGGCGCGCAGCATGCCCAGTTCCCGGGCGGCGGCCATTGACACATCGATGATGCGGCCACCGACAAAGGGGCCGCGGTCGTTGACACGGACCATGGCGCTGCGCCCGTTGTTCAGGTTGGTGATGCACAGCTGAGTATCGAACGGCAGGCTGGGATGCGCGGCCGTCATGGTGGTTTCGTCGTAGGGTTCGCCGCTGGCGGTACGCCGACCATGAAAGCGCGAGGAATAATAGGATGCGCGGCCCTCGGCGGTGTAGTGCAGGCCGCCATCCTCATCGAGGCTGTCGCCGCTGTCGCCGCTGTCGCCGCTGGCGACGCTGCCGGCCAACGTGAGCACGGCTGCCAGGGCTATCTGCCCCAGCCACGTCGGCCTGCTGCCGATGCGACCGAGGAAGGCGCGGATAACCCTGTGCGCAACAGCCACCCGGTCAGCCTTCCAGCTTCTGTTTCAGCAACTGGTTGACCTGCTGCGGGTTGGCCTTGCCCTTCGAGGCTTTCATCGCCTGACCGACGAAGAAGCCGAACATCTTGCCGCGCTTGGCCTCATCGCTGGCGCGATATTGCTCGACCTGTTCGGCGTTGGCTGCCAGTACGTCATCGAGCATGGCTTCGATGGCGCCGCTGTCGGTGACCTGCTTGAGACCCTTGGCTTCGATGATCTGGTCAGCATCGCCTTCACCTTCGGCCATGGCCTCGAACACCATCTTGGCGATCTTGCCGGAAATGGTGTTGTCCTTGATACGCAGAATCATGCCGCCCAGGTGGCTGGCGCTGACCGGGGATTGATCGATCTCGAGGTCCGCCTTGTTGAGCAGGCTGGACAGCTCGCCCATCACCCAGTTGGCAGCCAGCTTGGCGTCGCCGCAGACGCGCTGTACTTCCTCGAAATAGTCCGCCAGCTCGCGGCTGGCAGCCAGCACGCTGGCGTCATAGGCCGACAGGCTGAATTCGTTCTGGAAGCGTTCACGCTTCTGCTGCGGCAGTTCCGGCAGTTCGCTGCGCACTTCCTCGATGAAAGCCGGCTCGATGATGACGGGCAGCAGGTCCGGATCGGGGAAGTAGCGGTAATCGTTGGCTTCTTCCTTGCTGCGCATGGAGCGCGTCTCGTCCTTGCTCGGGTCGTACAGGCGGGTTTCCTGAATCACCTTGCCGCCGTCCTCGATCAGTTCGATCTGACGCTGTACTTCGGTATTGATGGCCTTCTCGATGAAGCGGAACGAGTTGACGTTCTTGATCTCGCAGCGGGTGCCGTATTCGACCTGGCCTTTGGGGCGTACCGAGACGTTGCAGTCGCAACGCAGCGAGCCTTCGGCCATGTTGCCGTCGCAGATGCCCAGATAACGCACCAGCGAGTGCATGGTCTTGGCGTAGGCCACGGCTTCCTTGGCGCTGCGCATGTCCGGCTCGGAGACGATTTCCAGCAGCGGGGTGCCGGCGCGGTTCAGGTCGATGCCGCTCATGCCATGGAAGTCTTCATGCAGGCTTTTGCCGGCATCTTCTTCCAGGTGTGCGCGGGTCACGCCGACGCGTTTGACGGTGCCGTCGTCCAGGGTGATATCCAGAAAGCCCTTGCCGACGATCGGCAGGTCCATCTGGCTGATCTGATATCCCTTGGGCAGATCCGGATAGAAGTAGTTCTTGCGCGCAAAGACGTTGGTCATGCCGATCTCGGCATCGATTGCCAGACCGAATTTGACCGCATTGCGGACGGCCTGGGCATTGAGCACCGGCAGGGTGCCGGGCATGCCCAGATCAATCAGGCTGGCCTGGGTGTTGGGTTCGGCGCCGAAGGTGGTGGCGCTGCCCGAGAAGATCTTCGAGGCGGTGGTGAGCTGAGCGTGAATCTCCAGCCCGATAACGATTTCCCATTGCATGTTCAGTATTCCTCAATATCCACCGGGCGCGCGGGTGTGCCAGTCGGTGTTCTGCTGGTACTGGTGCGCAATATTCAGCAGGCGGGCCTCGCTGAAGTAGGGCCCAAGCAGCTGCATGCCGATCGGCAGGTCATCAGCGAAACCGGCCGGCAGGGCGATGCCCGGTACGCCGGCGAGGTTGGCGGTGATGGTATAGATGTCGGTCAGGTACAGGCTCACCGGGTCGTCGATCTTCTCTCCGATGCGGAAGGCCGGGGTCGGGGAGGTCGGGCAGAGAATGACGTCGACCTGTTCGTAGGCGGCCATGAAGTCATTCTTGATCAGCCGGCGGACCTTCTGTGCCTGCAGGTAATAGGCATCGTAATAACCGGCCGACAGCGCATAGGCGCCGACCATGATGCGGCGTTTGACCTCGTCACCGAAGCCCTCGGCGCGCGAACGCTTGTACAGATCGGTCAGGTCCGCCGGATTGTCGCAACGGTAGCCGAAACGCACCCCGTCGAAACGCGACAGGTTGGAGGAGGCTTCGGCTGGCGCGATGATGTAGTACGCCGGGATTGCCAGCTCGGCATTGGGCAGACTGATTTCCTTTATTTCCGCGCCCAGGCTCTGGAACTGCTTGACCGCTGCGGCAATGGCATCGGCGGTGGCGGTATCCAGCCCGCTGGCGAAGTATTCCTTCGGCAGGCCTATACGCAGGCCGGTGAGCGGCTGGTTCAGTTCGGCGCTGTAGTCCGGTACCGGCTGATCGACGCTGGTGGAGTCACGCTCATCGAAACCGGCCATGGACTGCAGCAGCAGCGCGCAATCTTCGGCGGTGCGGGCCATCGGGCCGGCCTGATCCAGGCTGGAGGCATAGGCAATCATGCCCCAGCGCGAGATGCGGCCATAGGTCGGCTTGAGGCCGGTCAGCGCGGTGTAGCCGGCTGGCTGGCGAATCGAGCCGCCGGTATCGGTGCCGGTAGCTGCCGCGCACAGGCGTGCCGCTACAGCGGCCGCCGATCCGCCGGATGAGCCGCCGGGTACATGATCAGTGTTCCACGGGTTGTGTACCGCGCCGTAGAAACTTGATTCGTTGGACGAGCCCATGGCGAACTCGTCCATGTTGGTCTTGCCCAGGGTCACGGTGCCGGCGGCCAGCAGCCTGGCGGTCACGCTGGACTCATAGGGTGCGATGAAGTTGTCGAGCATCTTCGAGCCGCAGCTGGTGCGGATACCCTGGGTGCAGAACAGATCCTTGTGCGCCAGCGGAATACCGGTCAGCGGTGTGCTGTCGCCGGCGGCCAGGCGTGCATCGGCGGCGCGGGCCTGTTCCAGTGCCAGCTCCGGAGTGACAGTGATGTAACTGTTGAGCGCACCGTCGAATTGCTCGATGCGCTTGAGGTAGTGTTCGGTCAGCTCGACGCTGGAAATCGCCTTGCTGTGCAGGGCTTGGGACAGGCCGGCGAGGGTTTTCTCATGCATGTGATTTGTCTCGTTTCAAAGCGCAGCAGCGGTATTCAATGATCACTCGATAACCCGGGGAACCAGGTACAGACCTTGTTCAGTGGCTGGCGCTATGGCCTGCAGCACTTCGCGCTGATTGGTTTCGGTGACATTGTCGGCGCGCAGGCGCTGGGTGGTTTCCAGCGGATGGGCGAGCGGTTCGATACCGCTGGTGTCGACGGCCTGCAATTGGTCGATCAAGCCCATGATGCCGGACAGTTTGGCGGTAATGGCGTCAGCATCATCGCCTTGGATGGCAATGCGCGCGAGGTGGGCAATCTGCTCCACGTCAGTGCGGTCTAGGGCCATGTAGTTTCTCCATGAAGCCGGACGATCCGGTTTGATTGGTGTTGAATGCGGACAAAGGGGTGAATTTACCACATCCGCGCCTTGCCCAAAAACCCCGCCATTGTTAGAGTTGCGACACTTCAGGAAGTGCCGAGCAGTTACCTGTGTTCAAGTCAACCCATCGCTTTCATTCATGATGGCCGGTGGCGCCCGCCAGGTGGCAGCATATCAGTGTTTCTTACCAATTAACCCACGTGCCCTCGGGGTGTATTCAACGCATGTTCAAAAAAATTCGCGGCATGTTTTCCAGTGACCTGTCCATCGACCTGGGAACCGCCAACACTCTGATTTATGTTCGTGAGCGGGGCATTGTACTGGATGAACCGTCCGTCGTTGCCATTCGTACCCATGGTAACCAGAAAAGCGTGGTGGCGGTCGGTACTGAAGCCAAACTCATGCTCGGCCGAACACCCGGTAATATCCAGGCGATCCGCCCGATGAAGGATGGCGTCATCGCCGATTTCAGCGTGTGCGAGAAGATGTTGCAGTACTTCATCAATAAAGTGCATGAGAACAGCTTCATTCAGCCCAGCCCGCGTGTTCTTATCTGTGTGCCGTGCAAATCCACCCAGGTTGAGCGCCGCGCCATTCGCGAATCTGCGCTGGGTGCCGGG
>JASJKW010000303.1:0-4605 GCA_037621305.1 Pseudomonas sp. | reverse complement strand
AATTCCAGTTCAAGTTCGCCGCTCAGATACTGGCGTTCGAACTCCTTGTTTTCACCGACATAGGAGGACACCATCTTGCGGATCTGCCGCGTCTCCAGCAGCAGTCCGAGACCGAAGCCGTCGACCCCGGCGTTGTTGCTGATGGCGGTGAGCTGTGTCTTGCCGGTGTCGCGCAGGGCGCTGATCAATGCCTCGGGAATACCGCACAGACCGAAGCCGCCGACGGCAATCGTCATGCCGTCCTCAACCAGCCCTTCAAGGGCCTGGGTGGCACTGGGGTAGATCTTGTTCATGACATACCTCTACTTGTTGTTGAGTCTGTGCCGCTGTGTCGGGTGCGTGCCACTCGCGAACCGTTGGCACGGCCCAGCAACTGGCTGATACGTTCGCCAGCGCTGATCAGCATGTCGAGATCGACACCGGTTTCAATATCCAATCCATTCAGCAAGTACAGCACATCTTCACTGGCGACGTTGCCGCTGGCGCCTTGCGCATAGGGACAGCCGCCGAGTCCGGCGATCGAGCTGTCGAACACGGCGATACCTTCCAGCAGACTGGCATAGATATTCGCCATTGCCTGTCCGTAAGTGTCATGGAAGTGGCCGGCCAGGTGCTCACGCGGCACCTCGTGACTCACCGTTTCGATCAGTGTGCGGGTCTTGCCCGGCGTGCCGGTGCCTATGGTGTCGCCCAGGGAAATCTCATAACACCCCATGGCATACAGCTCACGAGCCACCTCGGCTACCTTGTCCGGTGCGACTGTGCCCTCATAAGGGCAGCCGAGCACGCAGGAGACGTAGCCGCGCACACGAATGTCTTGGGCGCGCGCCGCCTCCATCAGCGGCGCGAAGCGCGCCAGACTGTCGGCGATGGAGCAGTTGATGTTCTTCTGCGAGAAGGCTTCGGAAGCTGCGCCGAACACCGCGACCTCCTTCACGCCTGCGGCGATGGCGGCCTCCAGACCTTTCAGGTTGGGTGTCAGCGCGGCATAGGTAACGCCCGGCTTGCGCGCAATTTGCCCGAACACCTCGGCGGAACCGGCCATCTGCGGTACCCATTTCGGCGACACGAAGCTGCCGGCCTCGATATACGACAGGCCAGCGGCGCTCAGGTCATCGATCAGACGTACCTTGTCAGCGACGCTGATGGGTTGTGGCTCATTCTGCAGGCCGTCGCGCGGGCCGACTTCGACCAGACGGACCTGCCTGGGCAGCAGGCTCATGCATCCTCCCCGACTTCTTCCAGCTCCAGCAATACCGTGCCTTCGCTGACCATATCACCTTCGTTGCAGAACAGGCTTTTCACTACACCGTCCTGGGCGCTGCGGATGCTGTGTTCCATCTTCATCGCTTCGAGCACTATCAGTGCGGTACCGGCTTCGACATGCTGGCCGGGCTCGACCAGTACACGAACGATGCTGCCGTTCATCGGAGCCGTCAGGCCGCCTTGCTGCTGATGGCTGGCTTCGGCTTCGGCAATCGGGTCGAAGCGGGTGACCGCACGCCATTCGCCGTTGTGTTGCAGATACAGAGTGTCGTTCTGGCGAATGGCTCTGGGCAGCGGCTCGGAACTCGATGGCTGCGAGGCTGCCAGCTGCACCCGGCGGCTCTCGCCGTTGCATTGCAGATGCAGGGTGACCTGCGCCGGCATGCCAAGGCGCAGTCCGTCATGTCGGGACCAGGGCGAATGGGCATCGTCGGGGCGTGCAACCACGGGTGTGGTATTGACGAAAGCCTCGGCGGCCTGCTGCCAGAAGGTATCCGAGAGTTCGCTGGCCGGGCGCAACAGGTCGCCCTCGTGCCGCGGAATGAAGTCGGTATCCAGTTCCGCCTCGGCAAACGCCGGATGACCGACCACGCGGCGCAGAAAAGCCAGGTTGGTGCGTACGCCGCCGATGGCGGTTTCATCGAGCATGGCCAGCAGGCGCAGACGCGCTTCCTCACGGTTCTCACCCCAGGCGATCAGCTTGCCCAGCATGGGGTCGTAGAAGGGCGACACGCTATCGCCCTCGGCGACGCCGCTGTCCACGCGGCGACCCGCGCCGGTGGCGGCCTCGCGATACAGCGCCAGCGTGCCGGTGGAGGGCAGGAAGTCGTTGTCCGGGTCTTCGGCATACAGACGTACTTCAATGGCGTGACCGATCAACGGTACCTGTTCCTGGGTGATCGGCAACGGCTCGCCACGGGCTACACGGATCTGCCAGGCTACCAGATCGAGACCGGTAATCGCCTCGGTGACCGGGTGCTCCACCTGCAGCCGGGTGTTCATTTCCATGAAGAAAAACTCGCCGCGGGCATCGAGCAGAAACTCCACGGTACCGGCACCGACATAGCCGATGGCCCTGGCTGCGGTCACGGCAGCCTCGCCCATGGCGCGGCGCAGTTCCGCTGACAGGCCGGGGGCCGGTGCCTCTTCAACGACTTTCTGGTGGCGGCGCTGGATTGAGCAGTCGCGCTCATTGAGGTACAGGCAGTTGCCGTGCTGGTCAGCGAATATCTGGATCTCCACGTGGCGCGGCTTGAGTACGTATTTTTCCACCAGCATGCGTGCATCGCCGAACGACGATTGGGCTTCACGCTGTGCAGAAGCCAGTGCGTCGGCGAGATCCTCTTCGCGCTCGACGACCTTCATGCCTTTGCCGCCGCCGCCGGCGGTGGCCTTGAGCAGCACCGGATAGCCGATCAGCTCGGCAGCGGAGCGGAAGGTTTCCAGGTCCTGGGCCTCGCCATGGTAGCCCGGCACCAGCGGTACGCCGGCTTCTTCCATCAACGCCTTGGCCGCCGATTTGCTGCCCATGGCATCAATGGCGGCGGCCGGTGGCCCGAGAAAGATCAGTTCGGCTGCTTCGATGGCACGGGCGAAGCCGGCGTTCTCGGACAGGAAGCCGTAGCCCGGATGAATGGCCTGAGCACCGCTGCTCTTGGCCGCCGCGATCAGCTTGTCGATCTGCAGGTAGCTGTCGGCCGGTTTGGCGCCACCCAGATCGACGCGGATGTCGGCTTCGCGCGCATGCCGGGCGTGGGCATCCACGGCGCTGTGTACCGCAACCGTGGTCAAGCCCATGGATTTGGCAGTGCTCATCACGCGGCAGGCGATTTCGCCGCGGTTGGCCACCAACAAGGTATCGATATAGTGCTTCATCAGTTCTTCTCCTGCCAGGCGGGACGGCGTTTTTCCAGAAAGGCATTCAGGCCTTCCTGCCCCTCGGGGCTGGTACGCAGCCGGGCGATGGCATGTTCGGTGGTCTGGCGCAGTTCGGCGGAGATATCGCCGGCGCCTACTTCAAGTAACAGGCTCTTGCAGGCCTTGAGCGCCTGCGGGCTGTTCTGCAACAGGTTGTCGACCCATTGTTCCAGCGCGGCATCGAGTTCGTCTGCGGCGTGGCATTCGGCGAGCAGGCCGAGTTCACGGGCGCGCTGGCCGTCGAAGCGTTCAGCGGTCAAGGCATAGCGCCGCAGGGCACGCTCGCCGATGGCCTTGGCCACGAACGGGCTGATGACCGCCGGTGCCAGGCCGATGCGTACTTCCGACAGGCAGAACAGGGCGTCCGTCGCGCCGATCGCCATATCGCAGCAGGCAATCAGTCCCAGCGCGCCGCCGAAGGCCGCTCCCTGGACCACCGCCAGGGTGGGTTGCGGCAACTGGTAGAGACGCTGCATCAGTTCGCCGAGTTCATGGGCGTCGGCGAGATTGGCCTGGTAGTCGAGTTCTGCCGACTCACGCATCCAGCCCAGATCCGCACCGGCGGAGAAATGCCGGCCGCGGCCACGCAGCACCAGCAGGCGGATGTCCGTATCGTCCTGCACCGCAGCCAGTGCGGCGTTCAGCTCGTTGATGACCTGAGCATCGAAGGCATTATTCTTGTCCGCACGGTTCAGCCAGAGAGTGGCGATGCCGCGCGCGTCCTTATTCAGTTCAATGGTCTGGAAATCGATCATGGGAGTTCCTTTGATATGCGCAGATGGGTCACATGCGGAACACGCCGAAGCGGGTCGGCTCGATCGGTGCGTTGAGCGAGGCGGATAACGCCATCCCCACTACATCGCGCGTCTGTGCTGGATCGATCACGCCATCGTCCCAGAGTCGCGCACTGGAGTAGTAGGGGTGCCCCTGATGCTCGTACTGTTCGAGAATCGGTTGCTTGATGGCGGCCACCTGGTCGTCGCTGAGCGTCTTGCCGGCACGTTCGCTCTGTTCCTGCTTGACCTGCGCCAGTACCCCGGCGGCCTGTTCGCCACCCATCACGCCGATGCGCGCGTTTGGCCACATCCACAGGAAGCGCGGGTCATAGGCGCGACCGCACATGCCGTAGTTGCCGGCGCCGAAGCTGCCACCGATGATCACGGTGAACTTCGGCACCCGGGCGCAGCTCACCGCCGTGACCAGCTTGGCGCCGTGCTTGGCGATACCGCCTGCTTCGTATTTCTGTCCGACCATGAAGCCGGTGATGTTCTGCAGGAACAGCAGCGGAATGCCCCGCTGGCAGGCCAGCTCGATGAAGTGCGCGCCTTTCTGCGCGGCCTCGGCGAACAGAATGCCGTTGTTGGCCAGGATGGCCACCGGGTAACCATGCAAGTGCGCGAATCCGCAGATCAGTGTGGTGCC
>JASJKW010000302.1:0-7494 GCA_037621305.1 Pseudomonas sp. | reverse complement strand
GTTGTAGTGGTACCACGTGATCTGATCTTTGACGGTAGTGACGATGGTGTCGGCGCGCTCCGGTACTCTGTTGCAGAGACCTGCACCAAGCGTCGAGGCGGCGCCTTCAACCCGGATGTGGATCATCAGGTCGCCGGACTGCACTTCCTGATCCATCTGTACATCGATGGATTCGATGACGCCGGCGGCCGGCGCGGGGATTTCCATGCTGGCCTTATCGGACTCCAGGGTCAGCAGGCTCTGCTCAGCCTCGATGCGATCGCCCTTGGCAACCATGATCTCGATGACCCGGGCAGCGCCGTCGCCGATATCCGGAACCTTGAACGATTGCACGCTGCTTTCGGTCTTCGCTGCGGGCTTTTGCGCCGCAGCGGGTGCTGCTTCCTGCTTGGCGGGCGCTTCGGCCTTGGGCTCCTCGGCAGGCTGCTCCTGGCTCGGCGCGTCTTCGGCGCCGGCCACGTCCAGCTCGATCAGGTCGTCGCCTTCCTGGAGCGTGTCACCGATGTTGACCTTGATGGCTTTCACCACCCCGGCTTTGGGGGAGGGGATTTCCATGCTGGCCTTGTCAGATTCCAGTGTGACCAGACTCTGTTCGGCTTCGACGGTATCACCCACCTTAACCAGGATTTCAATGACCTCACCTTCGCCGCCGATGCCCGGTACTTTGATTACTTCACTCATGGCATCTCTCCTCAGCAGTCCAGTGGGTTGGGTTTGTTCGGGTCCAGACCGAAGGTGGCCTGCGCTTCAACCAGTACTTCGGGTTGCAGCTCGCCACTCTCGACCAGTGCCGACAGGGTGGAGTAGACGATCCAGCGGCGGTCGACCTCGAAGAAGTCGCGCAGTTTGCGGCGGGTATCGCTGCGTCCGAAACCATCGGTGCCCAACACCTTGAAGGTGCCTGGTACCCACTGGCGGATCTGCTCGGCGTACAGCTTCATGTAGTCGGTAGCTGCGATCACCGGCCCGCTGCGCTCGGCCAGATTCTGCTCGACAAAGCTCAGACGCGGGCTGTCGGTCGGGTGCAGGCGGTTCCAGCGTTCCACATCCAGGCCGTCGCGGCGCAGTTCGTTGAAGCTGGTCACGCTCCAGATGTCGGCGCTGACACCGTAATTGTTGCGCAGGATCTCAGCCGCTTCGCGTACTTCGCGCAGAATGGTGCCGCTGCCCATCAACTGGACGTGCTGCTTGCCTTTTTCCTTGGCTTCTTCCAGCAGATACATGCCGCGGATGATGCCGTCTTCCACGCCTTCAGGCATGGCTGGCTGGGCATAGGCCTCGTTCATCACGGTCAGGTAGTAGAAGACGTTTTCCTGCTCTTCCATCATGCGGCGCGAGCCTTCGCGAATGATCACCGCCAGCTCGTAGCCGTAGGTTGGATCATAGGAGCGGCAGTTCGGAATGGTCGACGACAGAATGTGGCTGTGACCATCTTCATGCTGCAGACCTTCACCGTTCAACGTGGTGCGGCCGGCGGTGCCACCGATCAGGAAGCCCTTGGCGCGGCTGTCGCCAGCGGCCCAGGCCAGGTCACCGATACGCTGGAAGCCGAACATCGAGTAGAAGATGTAGAACGGCAGCATCGGCTGGTTGTAGGTGCTGTAGGCGGTCGCGGCGGCAATCCAGCTGGACATGGCGCCGGCCTCGTTGATGCCTTCGTTGAGGATCTGACCTTTCTTGTCCTCGCGGTAGAACATCAGCTGGTCCTTGTCGACGGGCTCGTAGAGCTGACCGACGGACGAGTAGATGCCCAGTTGGCGGAACATGCCTTCCATACCGAAGGTACGGGCTTCGTCCGGTACGATGGGGACGATGCGCTGACCCAGTTCCTTGTCCTTCAGCATCTGCGCGAGGATACGCACGAACGCCATGGTGGTGGAAATCTCACGATCACCTGTGCCGTCGAGGATGGCCTTGAGGGTATCCAGGGGCGGGATCGGTATCGGGCGGCTGGTGGTGCGGCGCTGGGGCATGTAACCACCCAGGGCCTCACGACGCGAGTGCAGGTACTTGTACTCGGGCGTGCCTTCCTCGGGACGGTAGAAGGGCAGCTTCTCCAGTTCTGAGTCATTCAGCGGAATGCCGAAGCGGTCGCGGAAGGTCTTCAGGCTCTCGACGTCGACCTTCTTGGTGTTGTGGGCGGTGTTCTGACCCTGGCCTGCGCCGGTACCATACCCTTTGATGGTCTTGGCCAGAATGACGGTAGGCTGACCTTCGTGATGGACAGCTTCGTGGTAGGCCGCATACACCTTGTACGGGTCATGGCCGCCGCGGTTGAGCTTCCACACTTCCTCGTCGGTCATGTTCTCGACCATCTTCTTCAGTTCCGGGCGGGTGCCGAAGAAGTGTTCGCGTACGTAAGCGCCGTCGTTGGCCTTGTAGTTCTGATAGTCGCCATCCACGGCTTCTTCCATGCGTTCCTGCAGCAGGCCGTCGATGTCCTTGGCCAGCAGCGGATCCCACAGACGGCCCCAGATGACCTTGATCACGTGCCACTCGGCACCGCGGAAGTTGCCTTCCAGTTCCTGGATGATCTTGCCGTTACCACGTACCGGCCCGTCGAGGCGCTGCAGGTTGCAGTTGATGGCGAAGATCAGGTTGTCGAGTTTTTCACGGCCGGCCAGGGAGATGGCGCCCAGGGATTCCGGCTCGTCGCACTCGCCGTCGCCCAGGAAGCACCAGACTTTCTGTTTGCCCGGCTCGATGAAGCCGCGGCTTTCCAGGTACTTCATGAAGCGTGCCTGGTAGATGGCCTGAATCGGGCCCAGACCCATGGACACAGTGGGGAATTGCCAGAAATCGGGCATCAGCCAGGGGTGCGGGTAGGAGGACAGGCCGTTGCCATCCACTTCCTGGCGGAAGTTGGTCATCTGCTCTTCGCTGATGCGACCTTCGAGGAACGCGCGGGCATAGATGCCCGGTGAAGCGTGACCCTGGAAGAAAACCAGGTCGCCGCCGTGTTCTTCGGTGGGTGCCTTGAAGAAGTAGTTGAAGCCGATGTCATACAGAGTGGCGCTGGAAGCAAAAGTGGAGATATGGCCACCCAGATCCGGATCCTGCAGGTTGGTACGCATGACCATGGCCAGCGCGTTCCAACGCACCATGGAGCGGATGCGGCGCTCCATGAACAGGTCGCCGGGCATCACGGTTTCATGGTCGACCGGGATGGTGTTGCGGTAGGGGGTGGTGATGGCATACGGCAGACGGGTGCCGGTGCGGCTTGCCAGTTCGCCCATACGCTTGATCAGATACTCCGCCCGACCTTCGCCCTCGGCATCGAGAACGGATTCCAGGGCATCGAGCCATTCCTGGGTTTCGAGTGGATCGATATCATCATGCTTCATATTGTTCTCCAGACCTTGTGGGTCCCATAGTGGAAAAACAATTGCATTGCCGGAGCAGGGTGATGAGGCTCGGGAATGCAATGGTCAACGGTGCGTGTAGTTTTACTACAAAATGAACAATAAAACTATCCATGAACGCGAATTTCTGTAGTGAAACTACAATGATATCCCGGGCTTTTGTGGTTGTGCTCTTTTCCGTAAACCCCGGGCATGGCAATCTGCATCTTTCGAATGTCTTCAGGATAGACCATGTCTCTTTCATTGCCGCCTGCATTACCTGTTGTCCTCCAGCGGCTGGTGGATCACCACCTGACGCAGTGGCGGCTTGCCGTACGGGAAGCCGGGTTGGAGGCTGACCTGGCGCAGTTGGGGGACACTTTCATTGCCGAGTTGCAGCAGGTGCTGGCATGCAGTGATTTTGTGGCCGAGCAGCTGCGTCGTGATCCGCACATGGCCTGGCGACTGGTTGAAGGTCAGCGCCTGTGGCGATCTCTGGCAACCGGCGAGATGGCCGAGCTGCTGGCCGAGACCCTGGCACCGGCGGCGACCGAAGAGGAGCTGGCACGGCTGTTGCGCCGATTCCGTCAGCAACACCAGGTGCGCATCATCTGGCGTGACGTACTGCTTCACGCACCGACGCTGGAAACCACCCGTGATCTGTCAGACATGGCCGACGTTTGCCTGGAGCAGGGCTATCGCTGGCTCTATCGGCAGCTGAGCGAAAGCCTGGGCACGCCTTGCAACGCCACGGGCGAGCAGCAGCATCTGGTGGTGTTGGGTATGGGCAAACTGGGCGCCCACGAATTGAATCTATCCTCGGATATCGATCTGATCTTCGCCTATCCGAGTTCCGGCGAAACCCAGGGTGGGCGGCGCAGCCTGTCCAATCAGGAGTTCTTCACCCGCATCGGTCAGCGCTTGATCAAGTTGCTGGACGAGGTGACGGTGGATGGCTTCGTGTTCCGTGTCGACATGCGCCTTCGCCCCTACGGCGACAGCGGCGCACTGGTGCTCAGCTTCAACGCCCTGGAGCAGTACTACCAGAGTCAGGGGCGGGATTGGGAACGCTACGCGATGATCAAGGCGCGGGTGGTGGCGGGCGACCAGCAGGCCGGCGCCGAATTGCTGTCCATGCTCAAGCCCTTCGTCTATCGGCGTTATCTGGATTTTGCCGCCATTGAAGCATTACGCAATCTCAAGCTGATGATCCAGCGTGAAGTGAAGCGCAAGGGCTTGGAGGACAACGTCAAGCTGGGTTCAGGTGGCATTCGGGAAGTGGAGTTCATCGGTCAGGCCTTTCAGCTGATCCATGGCGGGCGTGACCGCAGCTTGCAGCAACGGCCGATCCTGCCGGTGCTGGATGTGCTGGCCACCAATGTCTATCTGCCGGATGAAGCGGTGGACGAGCTCAAGGGTGCCTATCTGTTCCTGCGCGATACGGAACATGCTCTGCAGGCGATTGATGACCGGCAGACGCAGATGCTGCCCACCGATGCGCTGGGCCGCGCGCGCGTGGCGCTGATCATGGGGTTCGATTCCTGGGATGAATATATTGTCCAGCTGGACCTGCAGCGCAGCAAGGTTGCCAGGCACTTTGCCGGAGTGATTGCCGACCCGGATGACGATGAGGATCAGCCGCAGGCGGACTATGCGGAATGGATACTCCTGTGGAATGACCTGCCCGAAGCGGAAGAGGCGCAGGAGCAGCTGGCCGAGGGCGGCTTCAAGGATCCGGTCCGCGCCTGGAGTCTGTTAAGCAATCTGATGAGTTCGGCGCGGGTGCGGGCCATGCAGCGCATGAGCCGCGAGCGGCTCGACATCTTCATGCCGCGGTTGTTGGGGATGGCGTGCGAACAAGACGATCCGGATCTGGCGTTGGAGCGCGTCATGCCGTTGGTCGAAGCGGTGGCCCGGCGTTCCGCCTACCTGGTACTGCTGACGGAGAACCCTGGCGCCCTGCATGAGTTGCTGGTGCTGTGTTCCGCCAGTCCGCTGGTTGCCGAACAGATCACCCGTTACCCGGTGGTGCTGGACGAGCTGTTGAACTCGGGACGTCTGTATCGTCCCCCGCAAATCGCCGAACTGGTGGACGAACTGCGTCAGGAGCTGGTGCGCATTCCCGAGGATGATCTGGAACAGCAGATGGAGGTCCTGCGCTACTTCAAGCGCGCCCACCTGCTGCGTGTTACCGCGTCGGAAATTGCGGGCGGTCTGCCGTTGATGAAGGTCAGCGATTACCTGACCTGGATTGCCGAGGCTATCCTGCAACAGGTGCTGAAGCTGGCCTGGAGCGATATGGTCCGGCGCCACGGTGTGCCACAGCGGCATGACGGCAGCCCCTGTGAGCTGGATTTCATCATTGTTGGGTACGGCAAGGTCGGCGGTATCGAATTGGCCCATGGGTCGGATCTGGATCTGGTGTTTATTCATGACGGCGACACCGATGCGGAGACCGATGGGCCGCGTCCACTGGACGGCGGCCGTTTCTATACCCGGCTGGGCCAGCGCATCATCCACATTCTCACTGCTCAGACGATGTCCGGTGCGCTCTATGATGTGGACATGCGCCTACGACCCTCTGGCGATGCGGGTCTGCTGGTGACCTCGCTGGACGCCTTTGCCCGTTATCAGCGTGAAGAGGCCTGGACCTGGGAGCACCAGGCCCTGGTGCGTGCACGTCCACTGGCGGGTTGCCCGCGCTTGGGTGACAAATTCGTCGCTCTGCGTGCCGATGTGCTCGGGCGCGAGCGGGATGAGGAAAAGCTGCGCCAGGACGTATTGATGATGCGTCAGAAAATGCGTGACAACCTGGCCACACAGGCGACCAGAGGCGGTTTTGACGCTGCGGCCTTCACTGCCGAGGCCCAGTTTGACCTCAAGCAGGACGCAGGAGGTATCGTTGATATCGAATTTATGGTGCAATATGCGGTTCTGGCCTGGTCGTGCCGGTACCCCGAGTTACTGCTCTTTACGGATAACATCAGAATATTGGACGGGCTGCGTGACGCCGGATTGATCGCCGGCGAGGACGTTCAGCGTTTGCAGGAGGCTTACAAAGCCTACCGAGCAGCAGCCCATCGCCTGGCTTTGCAGAAGCAGCCGGGGAAAACACCTGGCGACCAGTTTCATGACTACCGACATGACATCATCCGACTCTGGCAGCAATGGTTGCCAGACGCCGCGGGTGCCTGAATAAGGCTAATATTCAGTCAGTGCGGCAGGCATGATCAGGCCGGAAAACGATAGGACAGCGCCGCCGGGCCTCCCGAAAGCGGACGCGGATTCCTGAACCCTAGATAGATATATGAATGGAGCTGGCTGTTATGTCGATGGCTGATCGTGATGGTGTTATCTGGTTTGATGGTCAAATGGTTCCCTGGCGCGATGCCAACGTACATGTGCTGACCCACTCGCTGCACTATGGCATGGGCGTGTTCGAAGGCATCCGTGCCTACAACACTGACGAGGGCACCGCCATCTTCCGTCTGCAGGCGCATACCGATCGTCTGTTTGACTCTGCCCACATCATGGGCATGAAGATTCCCTACACCAAAGAAGAAATCAACGAAGCGTGCCGTGCCGCGGTGCGTGACAACAACCTGGAAACCGCCTACGTGCGTCCGCTGGTGTTCTACGGTTCCGAAGGCATGGGTATTCGTGCTGACAACCTGAAAGTGCACGTGGTCGTTGCTGCCTGGTATTGGGGTGCCTACATGGGTGATGAGGCTCTGGAAAAGGGTATCAAGATCCGCACCAGCTCCTTTACCCGTCACCACGTCAACATCACCATGACCCGTGCCAAATCCACCGGTGCCTACATGAACTCCATGCTGGCGCTTCAGGAAGCGGTGTCGGCCGGTGCTGACGAAGCGCTGTTGCTGGACCCTGAAGGCTACGTTGCAGAAGGCTCCGGTGAGAACATCTTCATCGTCAAGGACGGTGTCATCATCACTCCGGAAGTCACCGCTTGCCTGAACGGCATCACCCGTGGCACCGTGCTGGCGCTGGCTGAGGAAATGGGCATCAAGGTGATCGAGAAGCGCATCACCCGCGACGAAGTCTATATCGCCGATGAAGCCTTCTTCACTGGTACCGCCGCTGAAGTCACGCCGATCCGGGAAGTGGATTGCCGTCAGATCGGTATCGGTAG
>JASJKW010000301.1:0-6555 GCA_037621305.1 Pseudomonas sp. | reverse complement strand
AGGCGGTGCTGATGACCTGGTATCGCAACAACATTCTGCATATGGTCGCGCTGCCAGCCCTGATCGCCAGTCTGTTTCTGAACAATGCACGTATGAATCGTGAACAGATCGAGCGGCTGGTCAGCGCGCTTTATCCCTACTTGCAGGGCGAACTGTTTCTGCACTGGCGTGAAGAACAACTGCCGGAGATCATCAAGCACTATGTCGATGGCCTGATCGGACGTGGACTGTTGCGCGAAGAAAATGGTCATATCCACCGGCCGGATACGACCTCCGTTGAGTTCGTACTGCTCACGCTGCTGGCACGCAGCATCATTCAGATGCTGGAACGCTTCTACATGGCCGCCGCTCTGCTGCTGAACAATCCCAACGGCAGCCTCACTGCCGAGCAACTGGAAGGCCTGTGCACGGTCATGGCCCAGCGCCTGTCGATCCTGCATGGACTCAATGCGCCGGAATTTTTCGACAAGACCCTGTTCCGCCAGTTCATTCAGCGGCTGCAGACTTTCGAGGTGTTAAGCAGCGATGCCGAGGGCCGGCTGCACTATCAACCGGAACTGGAAGACATCGCAGAAAACACTGCCAAACGGGTACTGAGCGCAGAAATCCGCCTATCGATCCGGCAAGTAGCGCGCAGTGCGGGGTAGCTAGAGCTTCTTCTTGCCGTAGATATCGTAGCGGCTGGACTGTCCGTTGAGCTGTGCGCTGGGCGGCTGGCCGTCTATGGCAGGAGCCTTGCGCGGGCGTTTCACCGCAACCCGATGGCTGGCCAATTGCAAGGCCGCAGCCAGTAGCGCAGGTGCGTCCAGGTCATCCCCGGCCAGCGGGCGAAACAGGCGCATCTCCTTCTTGACCAGGGCTGACTTCTCTCGGTGCGGGAACATCGGGTCCAGGTGGATTACCTGCGGTACCTCATCCGTCCAGTGAGTCATGGCCTCGATGGCGTCGGCATGCAACAGATGCATTCGCCCGGCGATCTCAGCCACCTCTCCACCGGCCTGACGGGCACGCTGCAAACCGTCTTCCAGCAGTGCGGCAATGACCGGCTGACGTTCGATCAACGTCACCTGACAACCCAGTGCCGCCAGCACAAAGGCATCTCGTCCCAGTCCGGCTGTGGCATCCAGCACCGTCGGCCGGATCGCGCCTCGCAGACCAACGGCCTTGGCCACCATCTGCCCCGTTCCGCCACCGAACTGCCGACGGTGCGCCATTGCGCCTTCGACAAAATCCACCCGTACCGCACCTGGTGCATCCGGGCCAGTGGCCTGCAGGCTCAGGCCATCGCTGCCAAGGCGCAATAACAGCTCAGCCTCAGCACCGTCAGCGGCAAGCACTGGCAACTGCAGACGCGCTGCCAGCTCGCGAGCTGGCTGCTCCAGTTCGGGTAGCAACCAGCTGACCGCCACGGGGCAGGAAGAAAGGTCATTCATGAAAAGTCGGAACCTGAAAAGTCGAAAGCAAGGCGAGCAGTTTACCCCAGGGGCCATTGACCTTTCATCACTACAACTCCCACAACAGTGCTCTCAAACTCAGAACAACCCACCCTGCTGAGGCGAAGCCAGCTGTTGCTCCTCACCCGGCCACGCCGCCATCGGCGGCAGATCTGGTAACCGTTGCTGCAGACGGGCGTGAAACAGTCGCGCCAGTTCGGGAGCCAGACGGTTGTCCGGGGTGTGCATGAATACCACTGGGCTGCGCCCCTCCGCCAGCCACTGCACGCACTTGTCCAGCCACGGCTCCAGCCAACGCAGGCTCTGCTGATTATCCAGGCCACCAATGAAGCGCACCGTCGGAGACTGGGCCAGCGCGATGGCATGCACCGGCAGGCGCGGTTTGCGTCTCTGGGCATCCAGGGTCGCCGGATCGGTGGCGGTGCTGGCGAACAACCCGCGACTGTCGAACATGATGCGTTCCACACCCCGCTCATGCAGCATGCGGTTGAGCTGCCGCTCGTTATCGTCCTTGCGGAAGAAATCCAGATGGCGCACTTCCACTGCATAGCGGTAGTCGCTCGGCAGCGCATCGAGAAAGCGGGTCAGCTGCTCAAGATGCATCGGCCCGACACGCGCCGGCAGTTGCAGCCACACCGGCCCCAACCGTTGCTCCAGGGGCGCCATGCGCTGGAAGAACTGCTGCAATTCAGGCTGCTGTATATCCAGGCGGTCGGCGTGACTGACTTCACGGGGCAGCTTGGCACAGAAGTGAAAGTCCGCCGGCAGCAGATCAGCCCAACGCGCTACCACCTCGGGACCAGGCAAGGCATAGAAGGTGGTATTGCCTTCAACGGCGGAGAACACGCGGGAGTATTCATATAACCGCTGATCTGCGTCGGCGCCACTGGAATACAGGGCACCACGCCACGCTGGCTCGGCCCATAGAGGGCAACCGAGAATCAGGCGGGGAGTGACAGAATCAGACACGGATACGGGGTTCAGACAAACAGATCGACACCAAACACCCCATCGGCGTCAGCGTCCGGCAGACTGGCCATGCTCTGATAACTGGCCAGCGCCTGATTGGCGTGGCCGTAGACCGGTTGACTGGCCCCCTGGCGCGCGGGAATGTACTCACCCGCCGCATCGCCCTGCTGAATCACGGGTACAGTGATTTTCGCCGGTTGCGCTGGCCCGTTCGGTTGCGTGACAGGGCGAGACGACCTTACCGGCAGCGCAGTGCTTGGATTGTAGCTGTCCAAACGCATGGTGAACGATCAACTCCGCGGGTAGTACAGAGAGCAAAGAGTAATCCGGTCCACTGCAAAACGCAAAATCAGCCGACCTTAGGGTCTGTTGACGTTTCATCGCAAGCCGCGTTGCTGCGTCAAATATTGCCAAGCAAGGCGCGGGGCGCAGCCAATGGTTATTCCCTTGGCAAGTCCTGCAACGCAGCATGGCAATATTTGACGCGCAACCCGAAGGGACGGGCCTGTTTTTGGGCGGTACTGCGTTGCTCGTCGTTCATTTGGAACAACCAAATGTCTCTCCTTACGCCTTGCTCCGCCCAAAAACAGGCTCCGGCGCGGTCGCGATGGAACGTCAACAGACCCTAGGTGTGGCGACCTTGTCCCGCAGATAGACCGGCTGGGCATCCGCTGCATCCAGCACCTGTCCGGCCTGCCAGGCCGGCAGCGCCAGGCTGATCAGGTCGGTGGCATCGGGGAGCATCTGCGGCCAGCTACGCTCAACCGCGACTGCCAGCCGCTCGGCATACTGCCAGCCGGTGCCCGCGCCTGCCGGGGCAGACAGCTCGCTCGGCAGATCGACCTGATCCGGGGCACATACCCGCTCCGCTCCCGCCAGTGTCATCACGCCGTCAAGCAGGTGATAACAACCCCAGTAGACCTCATCCATACGCGCGTCGATGGCGGCGCAAACCTGCTCGACGCCATGCTCACGCCAGGCGCGCTGAGCCAGAGCCGCAAGATTGGAAATACCGATCACCGGCTTGCCAGCGGCGAAGGCCAGACCCTGTACCATACCGGTCGCTATACGCACCCCTGTAAAGGCACCCGGACCGCGGCCGAATACCAGCGCATCCACCTGCTCCAGCTCGATACCCGCCTCCGCCAATAGCTCGCCGATCATCGGCAGCAATAACTGAGCGTGCATGCGCGGCGCGACTTCGACACGATGGAACAGGCGTCCGTCGTGCAACAGGGCAGCGGAACAGGCTTCGGTAGCGGTATCCAGAGCAAGTAATGTGGCGGTCATCGAATCATCACGGAGAATGGCAAAGGAAGGCGATTGTAACAAACAACAAGGCCCGTGCGGCGGGTGCCGGCACGGGCCTGTGGCGCGGTAGCGGTCGACTCAGTTCAGAGCAGCCGATACCCGAGCGGTGATTTCTTCAACACTGCCCACACCTTCAACGCGCGAGCATTTGGGCGTACCGTTGGCAGCAGACAGCGTCTGATAGAAGTCCACCAGCGGCTTGGTCTGAGTGTGGTACACCTGCAAACGCTTGCGAACCGTCTCTTCCTTGTCATCTTCACGCTGGATCAGCGCTTCGCCAGTGACATCATCCTTGCCGGCGTCGCGAGGCGGATTGTGCTCGACGTGATAGATGCGACCGGAACCCGGGTGTACACGGCGACCGGAGATGCGACCGACGATTTCTTCGTCGTCGACGGCAATTTCCAGTACGTGATCGATGCTGACACCCGCGTCCACCAGGGCTTCAGCCTGCGGAATGGTCCGTGGGAAGCCATCGAACAGGAAGCCATTGGCGCAATCATCATGGGTGATGCGCTCGCTGATCAGACCAATGATCAGCTCATCCGACACCAGACCACCATTGTCCATTACTTCCTTGACCTGCTTGCCCAGCTCGGTACCGGCTTTGATTGCTGCACGCAGCATATCACCGGTGGAAATCTGCGGAATACCGAACCGCTGGCAGATGAACTGGGCCTGTGTGCCCTTGCCGGCGCCTGGGGCACCCAAAAGGATGACGCGCATGTTGAACTCCTCAATCTGACTGAAACCGGGGCCGCCCACGACGGCAGTCGGTGGCTGGCATGCTCCACCGGGTGGTGGAAGCAGAGAATTCTGTCCCCTTCCGCAATGCGAAAAGGGCGTTCAACATACACGCAGAGCCGTTCATGCACAAGCCAATTGCGCTTTGTCAATCGTCCTATAAGGCCATTACAGGAGGTTGTGGGGCCGTGCTAGCCGTCTACATGAAAAACCGGCCGCGACACCATGTCGCGGCAGACAGAGGCTATAAACCCTGCTTTTTGGCCTCATCCCAGAGGTCGTCCAGGCGCTGCAAGGGAGTGTCGGCAAAGCGTTCGCCAGCGGTTGTCAAAGCAGTTTCGATATACCGCAGTCGCCGCTCGAACTTTTCATTGCCGCCGCGCAGAGCGGTTTCAGCATCAATCTTCAGATGCCGGGCCAGATTGACCATGGCAAACAGCAAGTCGCCCACTTCCTCTTCGATGGCATCCTGTTCGCGGCGGCCGATGGCTTCGCGCACTTCCTCCAGCTCCTCGGCAATCTTGTCGATCACCGGGGTCACCGTAGGCCAGTCAAATCCCGCACCGGACGCCCGCTTCTGCAGTTTCTGAGCACGGCTCAAGGCCGGCAATGCGCGCGGGACATCCTCCAATAACGACAGCTGTTCCGGTGCACCAGCCCTGGCAGCTTTCTCTGCCCGCTCCTCGGCCTTGATCTGCTCCCAACGCTCCTTGATCTGATGCTCTTCCAGTTGCAGCGTGCCCGGTGGTGTGCGCAGCTCCCCATCCGGGAACACATGGGGGTGACGGCGCACCAGCTTGCGGGTAATGCCGTCGACCACCGCACTCCAATCGAAATGCCCAGCTTCGCGACCCAGTTGCGCGTAGAACACCACCTGGAACAACAGATCACCCAGTTCGCCGGGCAGTTGCTCGAAGTCGCCTTCGGCAATCGCATCGGCGACTTCATAAGCCTCTTCCAGCGTGTGCGGCACTATGCTGGCAAAGGACTGTTGCTGATCCCAGGGGCAACCATGCTGCGGGTCACGCAGGCGTTCCATCAGGTACAAGAGGTCATCCAACTGATAACTCATGCGCGACGCTCCTGACGGTTGCGCCGTACCTCAACCACGTTGGGCAGCTGGCCAATCCGCGCCAGCAGCCGGCCCAGCAGGTGCAGGTTCGGGATCTCGATGGTCAGCAGCATGCTGGCGTAGTTGTCGTCCTTGTTGGTGCGGGTACTGGCCTCCAACACATTGAGTTTCTCATTGGCCAGCAACTGGGAAACATCGCGCAGCAGCCCCGAGCGATCATAGGCCTTGATGTAGATTTCCACCGGGTAGGTCTGCACCGGCTCGCCGCCCCAACTCACCTCGATCAGACGTTCGGATTCACGGTCCTGCAACTGCATGGCCGTGGCACAGTCGGCGCGGTGTACCGTAACGCCGCGACCCATGGTGATGTAACCGACAATGGGGTCGCCGGGTACCGGCTGGCAGCAGCCGGCGAGTTGCGTCAACAGGTTGCCAACACCGCGGATATGCACATCGCCGCGCCGCCCGGGCTTGCTCGGCCGACGTGGAATCAGCTCCAGCTGTTCACTGCGAACTTCCGGCTCGACCAGCTGATGCGCCACATTGACCACGTGGGCCATGCGCACATCACCCGAGCCAACCGCCGCAAACAGATCCTCCTGACTGCGGATGCCCAGACGATCGATCAGCTTGGCATAATCAGCACCATTCAGTGCCATTCGGGTCAGCTCGCGCTCCAGCATGAGCTTGCCGGCCTGCACGTTCTGCTCCCGGTCCTGCTGCTTGAACCAGTGCTGAACCTTGGCTCGCGCTCGGGAAGTATGCAGATAGCCCAGATTGGCATTCAGCCAGTCACGACTCGGCCCACCGCTCTTGCCGGTGATGATTTCGACCTGCTCGCCGGTTTGCAGTACATAGGTCAGCGGCACGATACGCCCATTGACCTTGGCACCCCGGCAGTGGTGACCGACCTCGGTATGCACGCGATAGGCAAAGTCCAGCGGTGTCGCGCCCTGGGGCACATCCAGGACATGACCATCGGGAGTGAACAGGTAGATGCGGTCT
>JASJKW010000300.1:0-7295 GCA_037621305.1 Pseudomonas sp. | reverse complement strand
CTGTGGGTTGCGCGTCAAATATTTCCATGCTGCGTTGCAGGACGTGCCAAGGGAATAACCATTGGCTGCGTCCCGCGCCATGCCTGGCAAGATTTGACGCAGCAACGCGGTTCGTGATGAAACGTCAACAGACCCTAGGCTCAGATCCGATAGGTGGCTGCGGTCATGACTTTCGACATCAGTTTCATGGCTCCTTTCACCGGTCGGGGAAAGACTACGCCACCCGCCTGCAGCGCCTGACTGCCATGCTCTATCTCATCCACGCGCATCTGTTCAAGAATCGCGCGGGATTTGAGGTCATCCTCCGGCAGTTGACGCAGATGGTCATCCAGATGCCGTTCCACCAGCTGCTCCGTGGCGGCAACAAAGCCCAGGCTGATGCGGTCACTGATCTTGCCGGCGGCTGCACCAATACCGAAGGATAAACCGTAGAACAGCGGGTTGAGTACGCTGGTACGGCTGCCCAGTTCGCGCAAACGCTGTTCGCACCAGGCCAGATGATCAATTTCCTCGGCAGCCGCCTGCTCCATCTTGCCGCGTATCTCGGGCAGTCTGGCGGTCAGCGCCTGACCCTGATACAGCGCCTGTGCGCAGACTTCGCCGGTATGGTTGATGCGCATCAGACCGGCGATATGCCGACGTTGCTGCTCGGCTACGGTATCAGTACGCAGATGTTGCGCCGGGGAGGGGCGGCCAGGCTGGGCGGCACCAGGCACCAGGGTACGCATGGCCTGATCGGACTGGCTCAGCAAGCGGTCAAGCAGGCTGTAGTGGCGTGTGCTCATATCATGTCTCCTGAAACGTGCTTCAGTATAGCGCTAGAGTCAGTGGCGGCCATTGTTGCAGATCAACCCGGCGGCCAGCCCATCTGCCGCTGCCCGAGCACATGCAGGTGAATGTGGTACACCGTCTGGCTACCCATTTCCTTGCAATTGAATACGGTACGGAAGCCGCCATCGCAGCCCAGTTCCAGGGCCAGACGCTGGGCGACATAGGTCATATGCCCAACCAGTTCGCAATCTTCCTCTGTCATGTCGTTCAGAGTGGCGATATGCTTTTTCGGGATCACCAGGAAATGCACCGGAGCCTGGGGGTTGATATCGTGGAAGGCCAGCACACGGTCATCTTCGAAGATCTTCTTTGACGGGATCTTGCCTTCGGCAATCATGCAGAACAAACAGTCCACGGCATGCTCCTGATTATTGTGGGAATGCGGTCAGTTTAACCGACCAACGGCAGAATGTAACAGCGAGGGATACGCAATGAAAAACGACATCCATGATCTGGGGTTGGTGCTGGACTCCCGGGTTCGTCTGGTGGTCATCGAATCCTGGGAAGAACTGCGTGTGCTCGAGGCCATAGGGACGCTTGCGGTCAAGCGGCAGCAGACCTGGTATACCTGGGACCAGATTGATGGGCTGCAACGCCTGGGCTTTGGCAGTGCGCTGGAGGAGGCGGGTGATCTTGCCGATCCGGAAGTGGCGCTGGAGCACATACGCCGGCATCGTGAGCCGGCGTTGTATGTCTTCTGTGATCTGCACCCCTTCATGCAGTCCCCACGGCTGATCCGACTGCTCAAGATGATCGCCATGGACCCATCCGATACCGCTCCGACCCTGCTGCTGATCAGCCATGCGTTGCCATTGCCGCCGGAACTGCAGCGGCTGACCGCGCGTATCAGTCTGAGCATGCCTTCGGATGAGCAGCTTGCAGCCATCATTCGTGAAGAGGCGGCCCGCTGGACCGAACGCAATCAGGGGCGGCGTGTGCGTACCGACAACCGGACCCTGCAGCAGGTGGTGCGTAATCTGCGTGGCGTCACCCACGAAGAGGCCAGGCTGCTGGCGCGCAAGCTGATCGTCGACGATGGTGCCATCACCCAGGAAGATCTGCCGGTGTTGAACCGTGCCAAGTTCAGCCTGTTGGATATGCAAGGTACCTTGAGTTTCGAGCAGGATACGGCGCGCTTTGCTGACGTGGGTGGGCTGGCTCAGTTCAAGCGCTGGCTGGCAGACCGTCAGGCGGCATTCCACGCGCCGCGAACTCCTGGTGATACACCTAAGGGTGTGCTGTTGGCGGGTGTTCAGGGTTCCGGCAAGAGTCTCGCGGCACGCGCTGTAGCCGGGTTATGGGGGCTGCCACTGCTGCGGCTGGATTTCGGCGCGCTGTACAACAAGTACATCGGTGAAACCGAGAAGAATCTGCGTGAGGCGCTGGCCATGGCCGATGCGATGGAGCCCTGTGTGTTATGGATCGACGAGATCGAGAAAGGACTGGGTGAGGACGGTGCCGATCAGGGGGTATCACGGCGCGTGCTGGGTACCTTGCTGACCTGGATGGCCGAGCGCAAGAGTCGGGTGTTTCTGGTGGCCACGGCAAACAACGTCATGCAGCTGCCACCGGAGTTGATCCGCAAAGGGCGTCTTGATGAGCTGTTCTTTGTCGATCTGCCCGATGCGCGGGTGCGCGAGGATATCTTTCGTATTCACCTGGGTAATCGCGAACTGGCCGTCGAACGTTTCGACCTGCCTGCGTTGGCAGATGCCAGTGAAGGATTTGCTGGCGCCGAGATCGAGCAGGCCGTGGTCTCGGCGGTATACTGCGCTGCGGCCCGACAGGAAGAGGTCGAGAGCGCACATCTGCTCGATGCGCTGAACCAGACTTCGCCGCTGTCGGTTGTCATGGCCGAGCGCATCCAGACCCTCCGCGACTGGGCCAGGGGCCGGGCGGTAATGGCCGATTGATCAGAAAGGTTTCAGCACGGCCAGCAACACCGCACCGACAAGCACGATCACCGGTGCTTCGTTGAACCAGCGGTAGAACACGTGGGAGCGGGTGTTGCTATCGGCGGCAAAGCGTTTGAGTTGCGCGCCGCAGAGGAAATGGTAGCCGATCAGCAATGCGACCAGGGTCAGTTTGGCATGCAGCCAACCCTGCGCAAACCAGCCGGGGGCGAGTATCAGCATCCAGATACCCAGGCCGACAGCGACCAGCATCGACGGGGTCATGATGCCGCGATACAGTTTGCGTTCCATGATCTTGAACCGGTCGCGGCTGATCTGATCCTCGCTCATGGCGTGGTAGACGAACAGCCGTGGCAGATAAAACAGGCCGGCGAACCAGGTGACGACAGCCATGATGTGAAAGGCTTTGATCCACAGATACACGTTTGACTCCTGAAATGATTGATAAGAAGCCGCATCTGCGGCGGTTGTCGTCAGGGTTTGCTGGTAATTTCCCTCAGCGCTTTTATCATAGGGGCTTGTCAGCCATGTTAATCGATTCGAGGCGTAAAATGATCAAGATAGGCATTGTAGGGGGAACCGGTTATACCGGTGTCGAATTGCTGCGTTTGCTGGCAGTGCACCCGGAGGCGCATGTCGAAATCATCACGTCCCGATCGGAAGAAGGTGTGCGTGTCGCGGACATGTATCCCAACCTGCGGGGCCACTACGATGAGCTGGCCTTCAGTGTGCCGGATACCGCCACCCTCGGCAAATGCGATGTGGTGTTTTTCGCCACGCCCCACGGCGTTGCCCATGCCCTGGCCGCCGAACTGCTGGCGACCGGTACCCGCGTGATCGATCTGTCCGCAGATTTTCGCCTGCGTGACGCGGATGTATGGGCCAAGTGGTACGGCCAGCCCCATGGTGCGCCCGAGCTACTTGGTGAGGCGGTCTACGGTCTGCCCGAAGTCAACCGTGAAGCCATTCGCAACGCACGGCTGATTGCGGTGCCAGGTTGCTATCCCACCTCAGTGCAACTGGGCCTGATTCCTCTGCTGGAGGCCGGGCTGGCGCGTACCGACAACCTGATTGCCGATTGCAAGTCCGGCGTCAGCGGTGCTGGGCGTGGCGCCAAGGTGTCATCGCTGTTCGGTGAAACCACCGAGAGCATGAAAGCCTATGGTGTGGCGGGCCACCGTCACCTTCCGGAAATCGCCCAGGGTCTGCAGCGCGCAGCGGGCAGCGAGGTCGGCCTGACGTTTGTGCCACATCTCACGCCGATGATCCGTGGCATCCACTCCACCCTGTACGCCCATGTACCGGACCACAGTGTTGATCTGCAGCAGCTGTTTGCCGACCGCTACGCCAACGAGCCCTTCGTTGATGTGATGCCGGCGGGCAGTCATCCGGAAACCCGCAGTGTGCGCGGGGCCAACGTCTGTCGCCTGGCCGTACATCGGCCCCAGGGGGGCGATCTGGTTGTGGTGCTATCGGTGATCGATAATCTGGTCAAGGGCGCCTCGGGGCAGGCCATCCAGAACATGAACATCACTCTGGGGTTGGATGAGTCCATGGGGCTGGCTCATCCGGCGCTGATGCCTTGATGGATAGTGAGCAGGCCAACCGGCCCGCTGGAGATCAGAGCTTTAGCCTGCTGCCGGCAACGCCAGTGTCGCGTCAGCGCAAGCTGCTTCTATGGGTGTTGCTTGCCAGCCTGCCGCTCTGTGGCTGGCTGGGCTGGATGGCAGCAATGAACTCCTCACAAATGCAGGACTATCAGCGTCTGCAGCAGGAGCGCAGCGGCATCCAGGCCGAGCTGGAAGAGACCCGTCAGCGCCATCAACAGTTGGAGGTGGATCTGCTGGTGGCGCAACAGTCAGCCAGTGACGGACAGCAGGTCATCGACGATCTGGAGCAGCAGCTGTTCCGCCTGCAGCAGGACCTGGCTCAGTATCAGGGCGCGCTTGCGCCCAATGCGATGAACCCGGGCTTACGCTTTCAGGCTTTTGAGCTGCAGGCCACTGATGTGCCGGGTGTTTTCCGGTACAAGGTGATGGTCAGTCGGGTCGGTAATGAAAGTGACACCGTTCAGGCGCAGCTGACAATTGCGGTACAGGGTAAGCTTGAAGGTAAGGATACGCGGGTAACCTTGTCCGAGCTCACCGGCGGGAGAACCACTGCGCTGGCGCTGAATTTCCGGTATTTTCAAGTGGTACCGGCAAATGGCAGCGATGCCGAACTGATGTTGCCAGTGGGTTTTGTGCCGGAAAGCGTGCATCTGCGCGCCGAGCAGGATGGCAAGCTGTTGCTTGAACAGACAATGGAATGGACTGAGACGGGAGCAAGATCCTGATGTTGAATTTGAATAAGCGCAAGAGAGCAGGTATCAACCAGCCTGCGGGCAAGACTACCTTCATTGCTGGCGATACGGAGTTGCGTGGCAATCTGCGTTTCAGCGGAGCGGTCAAGGTTGAAGGTCGCGTCATCGGTAATATCGATGCGGACGAGGGCACGGTTTCCGTTGGTCAGGAAGGCTATGTGGAAGGCATCATCAAGGCGCCCAGCGTGCTGGTGAATGGTGTGATAGTCGGTGATGTGCACGCTTTCGAGCACCTGCAGCTGGATGCCGAAGCCCGGGTTGATGGTGATTTGTATTACCGCTTCATGGAAATGGTCTCGGGTGCGCAGATCAACGGACAGCTGCATTACCTCGGTGAAGGGCAGGACGCGGGCGCTGGGGCCGAGTTGCTGCACCGGGAATTCAAGAGTAGTTGACCAAAAGAGTCGGATAAATGGATAATAGCCGGCTTGTTGTGCTGCGGCACTTGCCGCCGGAGGTTGTATGTCTAGTGCTGAAGTTTTTACCCCTGCTGCGATGCAGTTTTCCGATAGTGCCGTGGGCAAGGTCCGCGCGCTGATCGAGGAAGAGGGTAACGAACGCCTGAGTTTGCGTGTATTCGTGACCGGGGGCGGTTGTTCCGGCTTCCAGTACGGTTTCACCTTTGATGATGAATTGGCTGAAGACGATACCGTGGTTGAGCGCGGTGGCGTCCGATTGGTAATCGATCCGATGAGCTTCCAGTATCTGGCCGGCTCGGAAGTGGATTACCTGGAAGGGCTGGAAGGTTCTCGATTCGTCATCAACAACCCCAACGCCACCACCACCTGTGGTTGCGGTTCCTCATTCTCCATCTGAAGCACGCGGGGCGATGCTCAGGCTGGATATATCGCCCCCAGAATGCGTTCGCCGCGTGCGCCGGTAACCGCCGGCAGATTACCGGTCTGGCGTGAGTTGCAGCGCCAGGCCAGCCAGGCAAAGGCGATCGCCTCCATCCAGTCCGGATCCACGTCCAAAACCGTTGTGCTATGGATGGGCTTGGGCATCAGCAGCTGTTGCAGGCGCTCCATGAGCCAGACGTTACGCACTCCACCACCGCAGATATAGATCTCGTCTGCTGGCGGCTGGCAGCTATCCAGTGCATCGACAATGGTGCGTGCTGTCAGCTCCAGCAGTGTTGCCTGCACGTCCGCAGGGGCGTCCTGCCGTCCGGTGAGCTGATGTTCCAGCCAGGCTGGATGAAAGTACTCACGGCCGGTACTTTTCGGTGCGCTACGACCGAAGTACGGGTCCTGCAGCATGTTTTCCAATAATCCCGGCACCACCTGGCCGCTTCGCGCCCAGGCGCCGTCAGCATCGAACAGCTGACCGGTGTGCTGCTGCACCCAATAGTCCAGCAGTACGTTGCCGGGGCCGCTGTCGAAGCCGCTGACGCGCCCGTCGCCGAGTAGCGTCAGGTTGGCAAAGCCGCCGATGTTCACCAGTGCTCGTGTATGTTGCGCAGAGGACAGCAGCCAGGCATGAAAAGCCGGCACCAAAGGCGCACCTTCGCCGCCGGCTGCCAAGTCACGGTTGCGAAAATCACAGATCACATCGATACCGCACATCTCTGCCAGCAACGCTGGTGCACCAATCTGCACACTGAAACCGGATTCGGGATGATGACGAATGGTCTGCCCGTGACTGCCTATCGCCGATATCTGGCTGTTGGCAATGCCTTGCTGCTGCAGTAAACGGGTCACTCCCTGCGCAGCCAGCCTGGCCCATTGCTGACCAGCCATGCCTGCGCGGCGGATTTCGTCCGCGCCCGGTTGGCAGAGCGAGAGCAGGTTATTGCGCAAAGCTGCGGGAAACGGCATGCACAGCGCGCCAAGCAGCGTGGCGCGCTGTGATGAAGGGGAGAAGGACGTCAGGGCGATGTCGATACCATCCAGGCTGGTGCCTGACATGATACCGACATACAAGTGTTCCACTTACTCGTCCAGCTGGGCCAGCTGCGTGCCACCCTGCTGGTCGAGACTGGCCATCATCTGATTGCTCAGCGCCATGAACTTGGTGCGTTCGCTTTTGGCGATGGGGTCGGATGCCGGCAGCTTGACGCTGAGTGGATCGACATGCCGTCCGCTTACCTGAAACTCATAATGAAGGTGAGGTCCGGTGGCCAGGCCGGTCATGCCGACATAGCCGATGACCTGGCCCTGGGCGACGTTACTGCCGGATCTGATGCCGTT